>JBJERK010000187.1:0-12522 GCA_051882255.1 Ruminiclostridium sp. | reverse complement strand
CAAATCCCGATGACCTTCCGAGCAGTTCTTCCATAGCTTCCTGATATGACATTCCATAATATTCTTTCAGAAGCGTTACAGGGCCACCGCCGCATTGATTCTTGTGGTCGTACCACCTGTTGCCGCTTACCGTAATGCTGTCGTGGGTACCGCTGCCATCGGAATAAATCAGTCGGTACTCCTTCCCGAACCGTTTCAGCGTCGCCTAATACTTTTCTTAATGCAGCCTGTAAAAGGTGGCAGCAGGTGTGGTTTCTTTCGGTTGCAAGACGTAAATCCTCGTCAACGGAAGCGATTACCGTATCCCCTGTAAAGAGAGTGCCCTCTGCACGGCATTCGCAGACGAACTGTCCGCCGCCAAGCTTCTTTGTATCAAGAACACGCAGAACGCAGTCACCTGCGGAAATTGTACCCTTATCGCCTACCTGTCCGCCCATTTCTGCATAGAAGGGCGTATCTTCAATAAGTGCAATTACGGAGTCTCCTTCGGAGCAGCTCTGGACAAGCTCTCCGTCCTTAACCATAGCAAGCAGCTTTGTTTCGCAGGACATAGTCTTGTAGCCGACAAAGTTTGTCTTGTAGCCCGAAACTGCGTCCATGGAAGCCTCGTCCCAGCCGCCCTTGAACGCCTGGTTTGCTCTTGCGGTCTGCTTCTGGTTTATCATAAGCTCCTTGAAGCGTTCCTCGTCAAGAGTAAGTCCCTTTTCTTCAAGGATTTCCTTTGTAAGGTCAAGGGGAAAACCATAGGTGTCGTGGAGTCTGAATGCGTCGTCGCCGCTTAATACGCCGTTATCGCCAAGTCCTGCAATAAGGTCGTTTAAAAGCTGACTGCCCTTTTCAACAGTCTTGTTGAAGCTTTCCTCCTCGGTTGCGATAACCTTCTTGATGTATTCCTGCTTTTCCTGAAGTTCGGGATAAGCGTTCTTGTTTTCTTCGATAACCTGCTCAACGATTTCGGTAAGGAAGGGCTTTGTTACGCCTAAAAGTCTGCCGTGGCGGGCTGCTCTTCTTAAAAGACGTCTTAAAACGTAGCCTCTGCCCTCGTTGGAGGGTCTTACGCCGTCGCCAACCATAAAGGTGGTTGCTCTTGCGTGGTCGGTAATAACACGGATTGAAACGTCGTCCTTGTAGTTTGCGCCGTAGGTCTTTCCGGAAACCTGGCAGATACGCTTGATAATGTTCTGGATTGTATCAACCTCGAAAAGATTGTCAACGCCCTGCATTACGCAGGCAAGTCTTTCAAGACCCATACCCGTGTCTATGTTCTTGTTCTTGAGCTGGCTGTAATTGCCGTTTCCGTCGTTGTCAAACTGGGTAAATACAAGGTTCCAGATTTCGATTATTCTGTCGCAGTCCCCTGCCTGCTCAAAGCTTTCAAAGGGACCGTACTTTTCGCCTCTGTCGAAGTGGATTTCGGAGCAGGGTCCGCAGGGACCGCTTCCGTGCTCCCAGAAGTTATCCTTCTTGCCAAGCTTTATGATTCTGTCACGGGGAACTCCGATTTCCTCAGCCCAGATGTCGCCCGCTTCGTCGTCCTGCTCATAAATAGTAACCCAGAGCTTCTCCGGCGGGATTTCGAGAACCTGCGTCAGGTATTCCCAAGCCCAAGCGGTAGCCTCGTGCTTGAAGTAGTCGCCGAAGGAGAAGTTGCCCAGCATTTCAAAGTAGGTGCCGTGTCTTGCGGTTTTTCCTACGTTTTCAATATCGGGAGTTCTTATGCACTTCTGGCAGGTTGTAACCCTCTTTCTCGGGGGAGTTTCAACCCCCTGGAAGAACTTTTTAAGGGGAGTCATACCTGCATTGATAAGAAGAACGGAGTTGTCGTCCTGAGGTACAAGGGGCGCAGACGCCATTCTCAGGTGTCCTTTTGATTCAAAAAACTTAAGATAGCTTTCTCTTAATTCGTTAAGACCTGTCCATTTCATATTTATATCCGTTGCCTTTCGTTTCTGTTTCGCTGTATATTGCAGCATACCTCTTTATTATAGCAAATTCCCGTAAAATGTCAATATTTTTGTTGCAATTAATAATGTATATGGCATAAAAATTGCCGCAGGCTGACGATAAACCGCCATCTGCTGCGTCAACCCCATAACGGCAGGCACAAAGCCTAGCCGTTATGGGGTTTCCTTGCATCTGACGGCTTCTCGACAGCCTGAAATATGTCTTTTTTGACAAATTTTGCCGCAGACAAAAGCCTGCGGCGGTGTTTTACATTTCTACATTAAGCAAACTGCATATATTCTTCCAGAAAATCTTTTCCCTTGCCTCATCGGAAAGGTCGATTTTATTGAATCGTTCCAGTTCGTCCTTTGCACTCCACATGGGGTAGTCGGTGGCGAAGAATACCCTGTCCTCGCCAAAGGCGGTTATATACTCCTTTGCCTTTTCGGGAGTCATAAAGGCGAGGGAGCTGCAGGTGTCGGTATATACGTTGGGAAGGTCGGGAAGGCACTTGTTTGCGCTGTCCCATTCGGTATAGCCGCCAAGGTGGGCAGCTATCATAATCTGCTTCGGGAAGCGCTTTGCGGCAACGCTTAGCCTTGAGGGCGTAGAGTAGCCGAAGCGCTTGTCGCCGGTGTGGAAGAGTATGGGCAGTCTTCCGTCGATTATCTCGTACATTTCCATGGCGTGTGGGTCGTCGATATTGAAATGCTGGAAGTCGGGGTGAAGCTTTATGCCCTTTAAGCCCAGAGAAATTACCCTGTCGATTTCCTCTTCAATTTCCTTTGCGCTCATTGATGGGTGCAGGGAGCAGAAGCCCACGAATTTATCCGGGTGGGCGGCAACGCTTTCGTGAATGAAGTTGTTGATTTTGGGTACCTGCTCGTGGGTGGTGGCAACGGAATGTACAAGGCATTTTTCAACTCCTGCTTCTGCGCATACCTCCAGCAGCTTGTCAACGCTGCCGTCGAAGTCCATGTGCAGGTCGTAGAAGGCGCCGATATTCTTAGCCGCCTTTTCCGCTATTTTTGCCGGGTATATATGTGCGTGGCTGTCAAACAGATGCTGCATTAAATCATATCCTTTCGCTTTTATGTTGCATTGTTCTTTTATAATTTAAAGTCTTGCTATTTTCCATATCAAGTATACCACCGGGCGGGTATTTTTTCAAGCTTTTTGGATAAAATAGTATAAATTTCATTTTTATGTCACAGGAAATCGGGGCAGTTGTAGAAATGTGATAATTTTTTAACAAACAATGCGGCTTTTATGAGCATTTTAGATATATTGAAAAGTATATAACGAAATGCAATAAATATATTTTACAAGATATGCAAAACGTGCTATAATAAACGCGTAACAGGAAATAAGCAGAGCATTGATTGTGATTTTTTTAACAATATTTTACTTCTGTTTTACAGGAAAATTTCCTCTCCTGTTTTGTATTACAAAAGGAAATATGTGCGAATGCAAAGGCAGATGCACTTAAAAAAAGAAAGGAACAAACTATGGAAAAGGAAACTATCGCAATAGTTGACAGCGTGGAAGCGCTGGAAAAGAAGCTCGCTGAAATCCGCGAGGCACAGCGTAAGTTTGCTACCTATACCCAGGAGCAGGTAGACGCTATTTTCAAGGCGGCTGCAATAGCTGCAAACATGCAGAGAATACCTCTTGCAAAAATGGCGGTTGAGGAAACCGGAATGGGCGTTGTCGAAGATAAGGTTATCAAGAACAACTACGCTTCCGAGTATATCTACAATGCATTCAAGAACACAAAGACCTGCGGTGTTATCGAAGAAGACCCCGCTTTCGGCACAAAGAAGATTGCCGAGCCTATCGGCGTAGTTGCTGCGGTTATTCCTACCACAAACCCCACTTCTACCGCTATCTTCAAGACCCTTATCGCTCTTAAGACAAGAAACGGTATCATCATCAGCCCTCACCCCCGCGCAAAGAAGTCCACAATCGAGGCTGCAAGAGTAGTTCTTGAGGCAGCAGTAAAGGCGGGCGCTCCCGAAAACATCATCGGCTGGATTGACGTTCCCAGCCTTGACCTTACAAATATGGTTATGAAGGAAGCAGACATCATCTTAGCTACCGGCGGTCCCGGAATGGTTAAGGCTGCTTACTCCAGCGGCAAGCCTGCTTTAGGCGTTGGCGCAGGCAACACTCCCGCAATTATCGACGATACTGCCGACATACTTGTTGCAGTAAACTCCATTATACATTCCAAGACCTTTGATAACGGTATGATCTGCGCTTCCGAGCAGAGCGTTATCATTCTCGACAAGGTTTACAAGAAGGCAAAGGCAGAGTTCGTAAAGAGAGGCTGCTACGTCTTAAGCCCCGAGGAATGTGAAAAGGTAAGAAAGACAATTATCATCAACGGCTCTCTTAACGCTAAGATTGTAGGTCAGAAGGCTTGCAAAATCGCTGAGCTTGCAGGCGTTAAGGTTCCCGAAACAACAAAGATTCTTATCGGCGAGGTTGAAAGCGTTGACTTAAGCGAAGAATTTGCACATGAAAAGCTTTCTCCCGTACTTGCTATGTACAAGGCAAAGGACTTCTCCGACGCACTTGACAAGGCTGAAAAGCTTATTGCAGACGGCGGTTACGGCCACACCTCTTCTCTCTATGTTAATCCCACAACCGAAAAGGCTAAGATTGCAGAGTTTGGCGAGAGAATGAAGACCTGCCGTATCCTTATCAATACTCCCTCCTCACAGGGCGGTATCGGCGACCTTTACAACTTCAAGCTTGCTCCCTCCCTTACACTTGGCTGCGGCTCATGGGGCGGCAACTCCGTAAGCGAGAACGTAGGCGTAAAGCACCTTATCAATGTAAAGACAGTTGCCGAAAGGAGAGAGAATATGCTTTGGTTCAGAGCGCCTCAGAAGGTTTATTTCAAGAAGGGCTGCCTGCCCGTTGCTCTTGACGAGCTTGGCACAATTATGGGCAAGAAGAAGGCTTTCATCGTAACCGACAGCTTCCTCTTCCAGAATGGTTATACAAAGGCTATCACAGACAAGCTTGACGAAATGGGTATCGTTCACACCACATTCTTCAACGTAGCTCCCGACCCCTCCCTTGCAAGCGCTAAGGAAGGCGCAGCAGCTATGACCCAGTTCCAGCCCGACGTTATTATTGCAGTAGGCGGCGGTTCCGCTATGGACGCAGGTAAGATCATGTGGGTTCTCTACGAGCATCCCGAGGTTGACTTCCTTGATATGGCTATGCGTTTCATGGACATCAGAAAGCGTGTCTACACCTTCCCGAAGATGGGCGAAAAGGCTTACTTTGTTGCAATTCCTACCTCCGCAGGTACAGGCTCCGAGGTTACTCCTTTTGCAGTTATCACAGATGAAACAACAGGCGTTAAGTATCCTCTTGCAGACTACGAGCTGCTTCCTAATATGGCAATCGTTGACGCAGATATGATGATGAACGCTCCTAAGGGACTTACAAGCGCTTCCGGTATCGACGCTATGTCCCATGCTCTTGAAGCTTACGTTGCTATGCTTGCAACTCCTTACACCGACGGTCTTGCTGTTGAGGCTGCAAAGCTTATCTTCAAGTACCTCCCCAGAGCTTACGAGAATGGCGCTAACGACCCCGAGGCAAGAGAGGGAATGGCAAATGCAGCTACAATGGCAGGTATGGCATTTGCAAACGCATTCTTAGGCGTATGCCACTCCATGGCTCATAAGCTTGGCGCATTCCACCACATTCCTCACGGTGTTGCAAACTCCCTTATGCTCAACCACGTTATCCGCTTCAACTGCTCCGAAACTCCCGCAAAGATGGGTACCTTCCCTCAGTACGCATACCCGAACACACTTGCTAAGTATGCTCGTTTTGCAGAGGGCTGCGGCTTTACAGGAAAGAACGACCAGGAGAAGGTTGACAATCTTATCAAGGGACTTGACGACCTTAGAAAGAAGATTGGTCTTAAGCCCACAATCAAGGATTACGGCATTGACGAGAAGGACTTCCTTGACAGACTTGACGAGATGACCGAGCAGGCATTCGACGACCAGTGCACAGGCGCTAACCCCAGATACCCGCTTATGTCCGAAATCAAGGATATGTATCTCGCTGCTTACTACGGAAAGTAATAAATCACACTGAACTTTAATCCTACTGCCGGCAGATTAATTTCTTCCTGTCGGCAGGAGGATTCAGATTGGTATAATCAGCAGAAAGGAACGGTAAAATTATGAATTTTGACCAGTTAATTGCCGAAAGACCCGCAAAGAAGGTTTACAGGGACGGAGACAAGGTTATCAAGCTCTTTAACGAGGAATACTCGAAGGCAGATATTCTCAACGAGGCTCTTAATCTCGCTCGTGTTGAGGAAACAGGACTCAGCGTTCCCAAGGTTTCCGAGGTTGGCGTTTACGACGGAAAATGGGCGATTGTAACCGACTATATCGAGGGCGAAACCCTTGAATCCCTTATGAAGAAAAATCCCGAAAAGATAGACGAATATCTTGAGCTTTTCGTTGACATTCAGCTTGAAATCCACAGCAAGAGAGCGCCCTTCTTAAACAAGCTGAAGGACAAGATGATGAGAAAGATGAACGAGAGCGGACTTGACGCTACAACCCGCTACGAGCTTCACACCAGACTTGACGGTATGCCCAAGCACGTTAAGGTATGCCACGGCGACTTCAACCCCAGCAACGTTATTATCGGTGCTGACGGCAAGTGGACAGTTATCGACTGGGCACACGCTACACAGGGCAACGCTTCCGCAGACGTTGCAAGAACCTATCTTCTGTTCTGCTTAAAGGGCGAGAACGTTATCGCAGAAAAGTACTTAAAGCTTTTCTGTACAAAGAGCGACACCGCTAAGCAGTACGTTCAGCAGTGGATGCCTATTGTTGCAGCTTCTCAGCTGGTTAAGGGCAAGCCCGAGGAAAAGGAATTCCTTACCAACTGGGCAGGAGTAGTTGACTACGAATAATCGAATAACGATAGAGCGCCCCCGTATTTGCGGGGGCGCTTTTTGCTGTATATAAAACTGAAATTATGCCGTATAGCTTACATTATCGCCTGCCTGCGGCACTTCTGCGGGAATCTTGTCCCAGTCTATGACCGGTATCTTGCTCAGCAGCTCATCTGCGTTTGCGGCAGTAACGGTCGCACGCTTTACGGCGGGCTGTTCTTCCTTTTTGCCCTCAGCCTTTTCTGCCTCCTTCTTTTCCTCGGCACGCTCTTCTGCCTTTTCTTCAAGCTGCTTGTTCCTGTCTGCCGTTGCCTTTTCAAGCTCTGCAAACATTGTTGAAACACCCTTGTCGTCAAAGGTTACGCCGACGCTGAGCAGAGAAATGCCGCTGTCAGCGCCAAGCTGCTGGCTGATTTTCTTTGACATATCAACTGCGGCTTCTACGGACTGCATCTGCTGCTTTGCAAAGTCCTCGTCCTCCGCCATTTTTTCCAGCTCCTCGCTTGAAAAAACAACGGAAAACTCCTTGCTGCGATCCATAAGTCCCTGAACGTCGTCACCCTTATCGGCGATTACGAAATCATAATCCCCGTAGCTTTTTTTCAGCTGTTCAAGGAACTTCTGTGCCTTGGCGGAAAGCTTCTGTTCGCCTGATTTTACCTTTTCATCGGTTTTGGCGGCTTCGGTCTTATCCGTTTTGCTGCTCTTCCTGTCGTTTACTGCGGGAGCTTTCCCGTAGCTGTTGTTTGCAATTCCGTGCATTCCGACCATAATGTAATTCCTCCTTGTTTACATTTTGCATAGATATAGCTATGCACATATTATATCGGCAGAAAGCTTCTTAACTTTAGCGGTTTTCTGCCGATTTTTTATTTTGCTTTGCAGGACAGCTTTTCCGCCCTTAATCTGAAAACCGCCGTTTCTGCAAGAGTCTTTTCATCGTAAGTGAAGCTTTCCTTGCCGGAAACCTGCTTCATAATTGCATTCAGTCCCGCTATTTTTTCCGCTCTGTCCTCCACAAGGCTGAGCCTGCCCGTTCCGATAACGCTCTGAAAGGAGGCGCTGTAGCGGCAGGCGCTTTCTCCCTCGATAAGTCTGTACTTTCCGTCAATCTCAAAGCCCACAAGGGGAGAAGCTTTTGCAAGCCCGTATTTTCTTCCCGCCTTAGCACCGTGAAAATAGAAGGTGTAGACGTCCTTATCCTTTAAATAGCCGTAGGTTACGGGAACGATATAGATTTCTCCCTCGTCATAGAACCCGACCCGCAAAATCTGCTCTCCTGCAATAAAAGCTTCAATTAATTTTTTGTCCGTAATTTCTCTGTCGTTTCTTCTCATAAGACTACCTCTTTAATACTGCCCTAAACTTCAACCCTGATTTCACTGCCCAGCGAAAAAGAATAAAGCAGACATTCCTTAACCCTCATTCCCGTTGCTTCCGTGAGGGCTTTGCTGTAAATCATAAGCTGACCACGGTATTCCTCGGTAAGCTGCTGGGGAGTGGTGTTCTTGTTGGTTTTGTAGTCAACCAGCACTATCTCGCCGTTTTCGGTAAAGAACATATCCGCAATACCCTGGATAAAGGGCTTTTCCTCCTCTTCGGGCAGGTCGCCGATACCCCAGAGCTTTGGACTGCATTCGCAGAAAATCGGGAATTCACGGCGTATATTCCCGCTTTTTACCGCTCTTTCGCAGATTTCGCTGCCGAGGAATGTATCAATATCGCCGTCGTCCACGGAAAGCCGCTCCGCTTCGGTTATCTTGCCGCGGCTGAGCAGCCCGTCAAGCTGTTTTCCCGCGCTTCCTGCTCCTGCACCAAAATCCAAAAGCTCCATGACCTTGTGGTAGGCGTCGCCCTTTTTCTTTCCCGAAAGCTTTTTCTCCTCTCCCTCCTTAAGGAAGGAGGGAGAGCGGAGGAATTTCTCAAAGCCGCTGCCCCTGTCGGAAAATGCCTGTGAGCTTTTAACTCCTATCTGTGTGGCAGTAACCTTTGCGGGCAGCTCCGAAAAGCGCTTGTAGGCATATTCGGCGAAGGGCTTTATTTCCGCTTCGGTTTCCTCTTTTTGTGCAGTTTCCGAAAGCTCGTAAGCCTCCTCTTCCTCCTCAATTTCGGTGCGTTCTATAAGCCCCTCCCGCATAGCGGCGCTGTTCTCAATCCAGCCTAAGAACATTCCGCTTCCTGCCCGTGGGTAGGCGGTAGCGGTAAAGATAAGCTTTTCCCTTGCTCTTGTTGCAGCAACGTACAAAAGCCGCATTTCCTCGCTTATTGCAAGCCTTTTGTTTTCAGCAGCAACATCGCTGTAGGAGGTTGTAGGTATTTCAAGCATATTTTTGCTGTCGATAACGTACATGCCTATGCCCTTGCTCCTGTTAAGGGCAAGCTTCTTCGACTCCTTGGTTGAGTAGGCTTTAGGCAGGTTAGCCACAAAGCATACGGGAAATTCAAGTCCCTTTGACTTATGGATAGTCATTATCTTAACGCAGTTGCGGCTTTTATCCCCGGGTCGCTCGTATTCGAGGCGTATCTTTTTATTCGCCAGGTTTTCCATGGTGGTTATAAAGTCGAAAAGGCTTCCGCTGCCGTTTTCGGAAAAGGCGGCAGCATGACGGATAAGCAGCTTTATGTTAGCGTCACGCCGTCTTCCGTCGGGGCTTGCGTTTATTGCGGTTACAAAGGGGCTTTCGTCGTAAATTTTCCGCATAAGCTGCTCCACCGTATTATTAGCCGCAAATTCACGGTAGCCCTCTAACTCATTGAGAAATGCTGAGATTTTCGGGCTTGCGGCTGACAGCATTGTAAGCCCCGTATAAAGGTTTTTGCGCCGCTTTCCGCCTGCAAGCTTAACCTCTGCAATCTCCTGCGCCGAGAACATATAGGGCGGGCGCATAAGTATCCCAGCAAGCTCCTTATCGAGATAAGGATTGTCTATTATTTTGAGCAGGGAGATTGTAAGCCGTACCTCCGCAAAATCGGTAAATGAGCCTTCTTCCTTTGCGTCAAAGGGTATTCCCGCCTCATACAGTGCGTCCTTGTAATAATGGGCGCTTGAAGCGTAATCTCTGAGAAGAATTGCAAAATCTCCGTAGCGGCAGGGTCTTTTGCTTCCCTTATCAGTTACCTTAAAGCCGCTTCTTACCATCTCGTTTATGCGGGCGGCTATTCCTGCCGACTCCATAAGCCTTGCGCTGTCGGCGTTTTCGCCCTTATAGATGATAAGCTCCGTCTTGTTTTCCTCTGTTTCCTCGTAGGGTGCGCCCTGAACAAGAGCGCAGTCCTCATCGTAATCTACGTCCCCAACTTCCTCGGTCATTGTTCCTCTGAAAATTCCGTTTACCGAGTCTATTACAGCGCTGTTGCTGCGGAAGTTGCACTTAAGGTTTATAACAGTAAAGTCGGGGTCCTTTGTCAGAGAGGAGAAAACAAGAGGATTTGCGCCTCGGAAGCTGTAAATCGACTGCTTTATATCGCCTACAAAGTACAGATTTTTCTTGTCTCTTGAAATAAGGCGGAAGATTTCGTACTGGACGTCGTTGCTGTCCTGAAACTCGTCAACGATTATAACGGAAATGCTTCCTGCAAGCTCCCTTGCGGCGGGAGTAGGCTCTCCCTTTTCGTCCCGCAGAAGCTTTATCGTCATACTTTCAAGGTCGGAAAAGTCGATTTTGTTTTTCTCCCGCTTTCTTCCGGAATACTCCTTTTCAAGCTCTCTTTCAAGTGAAATAAGTATGCTCAGCGGCTTAGCGCAGGCTTTGCGCTCCATTGGAATTTGCAGGAAAGCGGCAAAATCATCGTCCTTCGTGATTTGCGTAAACAGCTTGTTCAGGCTCTTTTTGTACTGAATAGTATCGCTGCTGTCAAAGCCTGTTTTTGCATTTTTTCTTGGAGTAGGCGGCCATTCTATTTCTTCCGCTTTTGCTGCTGTATCAGAAATCGACTCTTTTTCGGGGTCGAATTCCTCCCAGATTTTAACCTTTTCCGCCCCACATTCAGCAGTAGCCTGTGCAGGAGTACCTGCTGCACCTAAAGAAAACTCTTCGGTAAGCCGTTTCATTTCAGCAACATAATCGCCGATATGCTTTTCAAAAAGCTTTTTGCTTTCCGCTTCTGCATTTTCGGAATTTTCGTAGAATTCAAGCCATTTATCAAAGTATTCCTCGGGGGAAATAAGGTTTCTTGAAAAATAGTAGAGCTTTTCGATAAGAGCGCGCAGGGTATCGTCGTTTTCTCCGCCGTACCAGTCGTAAATCAAGTCCTTGTCCTCCTCGGAGGCGGTTTCGTAGAAGCGTTCAAGGACTGCGGTAAGGGATTTTGAGAAGATAAGCTTACCCTCTGCGTCGTCAAGCATTGAGAAATCCGGAGACAGGTCTGCAAGAGAGCTGTTCTGCCGCAGGATTTTAAGAAAGAAGGAGCTTATTGTGGAGATTGCTGCGTCCTTAAGGCGAAGGGATTGCTCCTGCAAATACTTGTTGTCGGGTTCTTTTTCAAGCGCTAAGGTAAGCGCCTTATCAAGTCTTATTCTCAGCTCGTCGGCTGCCTTCTGGGTAAAGGTTGAAACAACGATTTCGTCCGCTTTTATTCCCTTTTCGGGGTTCATTACAAGCTGCATTACGTGCTCAATCAGAACGGCGGTTTTTCCGCTTCCTGCCGCAGCAGAAACGATAACAGCGCCGTTATCCCAGTCAATCGCCCGTTTCTGGTCGTCGGTCCATTTAACTTCGCTCATCAGATTTTCTCCTTTCCGCAGAAAAGTCCGTAATCGCAGTAAGCACAGGCGCTGTCGTCGGCAGGACAGGCTCCCGCCATTCCCATAAGGGACTCCTTTATTTTTGCGTTGACGTAGGCGCAGCAGTACTTCTTTATGGACTCGTAGGTTTCCTCGGATATTTTCTTCACCGACATATATCCGCCCTTTTTATTCCCGTATTCCTCCGAAAGCGCCTTGTCGTACTTCTCTATATCCTCTGTTTCGGGGGAGTTTTCAAGAACAATACCGCAGCGGGCGTGCTTTTTCATGTAGCTGCCCATGCTTGACCTTGCATCTGCTTCAATATCCCCGCCGGAGGCTTCCTTGTAGACTGATTTGCCTACAGGCAGATACATAACCGAGGAGGGGTGGGTTTCCTCATCACATAGTCCGAAAAGATATAAAAGCATTTGCAGCTTTTCGCCCTTATATATTTCTTCAAGCTCAATATCCTTGTAGCCACGCTTGTAGTCCACTACTCTTATGTACTTCTTTCCCTCCTTTTCGAGGGTATCTATTCTGTCGCATAAGCCGCTTATGGTGAAATCGCCGAGAGTAAAGGTAAGCTTCTTTTCAAATTCCACGGGGTAGAAGCCTGTTTCCTTTAACTCTCTTTGAATATTTTGTGCAGCAAGCAAAGCGTAATCCCCAAGTCTTTTTACCATATACCTGAACCGTTCCGCACCGCCGAAATCGCTGAAATAATGCTCCTGCTGATAGACTTCCGTGCTTTCACGGATATTTTTCATTATCTCGTCCTTGCTAAGCTTCAAAAACTCCTCCCGCCTGTCAACGTAGTCAAACAGAAGCCGCTGGAGGCAGAAATGGATAACGTTTCCCACGAGAGCAGGAGTAATATCACGGCTGTCCTCGTCGCTGAGTCCCA
>JBJERK010000186.1:0-3054 GCA_051882255.1 Ruminiclostridium sp. | reverse complement strand
TATGCGGAGTAATGCTGTCAAGAACGGCAGGGTTATTGATATGAGGCTTTATGGGCTGGTGAAAGAGGGTTGATACGGGAGGGAATATTATGAAACTGAAGCGAAAACTACTTCTGCCGCTGTTTGCGATTGCTATATCTTTCCTGCTTTCGGGGTGTGTGAATAGACCTTTTGCAGATTTGCAGCTGTCATGGGCTTTGACAAAAAGGTACGGAGACATATTTATTGTGGCAGATTCCTTTGTTTCCAGCGGAAATTGGCTTAACGCCGGTCCTTTGGAAGCGGTATGTTATCCTCTGTCTGATAAAAAGCTGAACTTTAAGGCAACATATAGTTATAAAAACAATCAATTATATGGTGAAGAGTACGCCGAGGCTGTTGTAAGAGAAGAAGCGTATGCTGAAATGGAACAAATTTTATCCCAATATTACACGGATTTCATTCTTGACGCTGATGCAAGTCACAGCATTATTCAGCTTGATGAAATGAGCAAATATAAAAGATTTACAAATATTAAAGATGTATCTATTGCAAGTTATGAGGAAAAATACGGCGAAAAAATGATAATCTCTTTCTATATTGGCTTTAATACCGAAGAAATAGAAAATTATGAAGAAGCTGAGCCAATTTTTAAAGAGTATTGCAAAAAATTCACTGATGGGCGAGTAAACTTTTTTTGCTATTATATGAATTCAGAAGACATTGATAAGTGTAAAAAACTGGAAGAAACTGATTATTGGGAACATTATAATTCAAGTGACTTAATTAATAAATCGGAAAACAGAACTGAATATGTATATCGTTATATGGAAAAGAAATTTTTCTTAAGCAGTATAATAAGTAATGATGGAGTTCAGCGTTTTAATAGCGACGGTACTCCAATAACAGAAAGCAAGGAATAAAACCAGATACAGGGAAAGGAAATCCATTATGAAAAAGGGAAGCTTTTTAAAAGCGGTTTTGAAAGACGGTACAGAGAAGCCCTGCAAATAAACTCGTCTTTTATTGACATTTTCCCTGTCGGGTGGTATAATTATGTTTGAAAAAAAGGAAAAGAGGAATTTTTATGTGCTGTACTCCCCGCCATCTTATTGACCTTAACGACTTTACCCCCGCTCAATGGAACACCATTCTCTCCCTCGCCCACGATATTATGACCGCTCCCATGGTTTATGCGGGAGCCTGCCGTGGAAAGATAATGGGAACTCTTTTCTACGAGCCTTCAACAAGAACTCAGATGAGCTTTCAGACCGCTATGCTTCGCCTCGGCGGAGGAATAATCGGCTTTGATAACCCCTCCTCCTCCTCGGTTGCAAAGGGCGAAAACCTTAAGGATACCGCAAAGGTTGTAAGCGGCTATTCGGATATACTTGTAATGCGGCACCCATTAGAGGGCGCTTCAAAGGCGGCGGCGCTTACGGCGGACTGCCCCGTAATAAACGCAGGAGACGGAGGACATTTACACCCTACCCAGACTTTAACCGACCTGCTCACGCTAAAGGAAGAAAAGGGAAGGCTAAGCGGGCTTACGGTGGGATTTTGCGGCGACCTTAAGAACGGAAGAACGGTACATTCCCTGCTTAAAGCGCTGTCCTGCTACCCCGACAATCACTTTATACTTGTATCTACCGAGGAACTTAAAGTTCCCACATATATAAAGGACTACATTTCCGCCAGCGGCAAGACCTACGAGGAGTACACGACCCTTGAGGAGGCTATGCCGAAGCTGGACGTGCTGTATATGACACGTATTCAGCGGGAGCGTTTCGCCTCCGCCGAGGAATACGAGGCGCAGAAGCACGTTTTCTGCCTTGATTCGGCGAAAATGAAGCTTGGCTCTCCCGAGCTTATCGTGCTGCACCCCCTGCCGAGAGTTGATGAAATCGCAGTCGAGGTGGACGACGACCCCAGAGCGATGTACTTCAAGCAGGCAAACTACGGAATGTATGTGAGAATGGCGCTTATCCTCTGCATGATTGACTACAAGCTCCAGCCCAAGCCTATGCTTACAGGCGAGGTTATCAAGGACGCGTGCTGTACCAATCCGAAATGCATTACACAAACCGAAAAGTACCTTCCCCATAGCTTCAGACGGGTGGGAGATATTCTGGAATGTGAGTACTGCGACGAGAGAATACTGATATAATTAATTTAGCCTCCTGTTTTTGGCAGGAGGCTGTTATTATTCTGCTCAGTTATGCTCCGCTCCAGTTTTTTACGCCGTACTTCTCATAGTAATAATTGTTGTAGCCGGCTTCGATACTCTCGCACCTGGCTTTCAGCTCCCTTATATAGTCGGCTTTATAGCCGCTGTAATTGCTGCCTATAATCGCCAGCTGTTCTTTGAGTGATGCCATATTGAACTGCTCGTAATCCGTAAAGCCCTCTGACCATTCATCCATCATCAGAATTTTAATCAGCGGGCGCATACCCGAGCTTTCGAATTTATATGATTCGGAGGTTTTGGCGTATGCCGTCATATACTTACCCTCTTCAATAAGACTTACAACCTTGTCGTACTTTATCTTGTAGTCAATAGAAACGCATATCTCAGGGATAGCCAGTATAAGCCCTAAAATCAGAAAATATATGATAATAATACGGGCATAATTCGGCTTCTTGCGTGAGCCTTCGCCTGTTGCCGATACGGATACAGGCGGCTTTCCGTCGGAACAGGAGGAATCCGTACTGCTGATAGATTTTCGCATAATATCGTAGGTCAGATGACTTTCCGTAAAGCTTATTTTTCCGTCGTGGTTGAAATCATAGCCAAATCTGTTATCCGACATATCTGCTCCTTTACAACGGGTATGCTTAGTTTTCCGCCGCTATGTATCTGTTCCCCGGCATAGCCGAGATAAAGCCATCAATTTCAAGGTCGAGCAATATCTCGTAAAGCTCGGTAATGTCTGCGTCGGTTTTCTGTAAAATCATATCAAAGGCTGCGGGCTCTTCGCTTTCCTTTATTGCCTTATAAACCTCTTTGTGGGCAGGAGTGGGAAATCCTGTGGGTTCGTGTGCTATCGGCGGGTCTTTTTCTTCCTGTTTTTTGGG
>JBJERK010000185.1:0-3056 GCA_051882255.1 Ruminiclostridium sp. | reverse complement strand
CGTTGACGCTAATCACGAAATTGCTGCGTTTATGAACAAGGTTGTAAACGAGGAAATCTACAATACACCCGATGAATTACTGGACTCTCTGTTTGACCAGTCCACCATCGGTGAGTTTGATGATTTCGAGGCAACCACTACTCCTAAGAACACCCTCGTAGCTTACGAGGCTGCTAAGGGCGGTAACGTTAAGCGTTCCTTCCTTGACATTGGAGTATTAAAGCCCACTTGGAAGAACAGACAGATTGAGACCGATATTTCCTTCGCCGACTTACGCCGCAACGGTTGGAAGACAATCTCTACATACACAGAGTATGCTCTTGCAGCATTCAAGAATATGCTCTTCAAGGATATTTTCGACGTAATTGACGTGGGTATTGCAAGCGGCGCAGAGAACTATATTGACGCAACCTCTATGGCTCTTCCCGACCAGGTTACAGCAGATGCTCTTTCTCTCTATCTTCAGGATAGAAATGATAACGGCTCTGGCTTAATAATCGCTCGTTCTAAGTATATTCAGGCTATGTCCAAGCTCAAAGGCTATCTCTCCGACGATTTACTGAACGAAATCAACAGAACAGGTAGACTTGGCACTTATGACGGCTGCTCCCTTATTCCGATTTCCAGCGCTAAGAAGCTCGGCGACGGCTCCGGTCTTATTGCAGACAAGCGTATCTTCGGTATTGCTGGTAAGATTGGTTCTCTCAATATGAAGGGAGAAATTCACACATACCAGGTTGAAGACCCCAACAAGGAACAGATTCACCTGCTCTTCAAGGACTTCACATACGGATATGCGTTCAACAAGGACACTCTTGATAATGTTGTCAAGGTTGTACTTAAGTAATCAGGAAAGTACAGGTGGGGCGCTTATTGCGCCCCTCAATATATCTATATGAAAACACGATACTTTTACTGTTACTCAGAAAGGCTGAAGAAAGCTCTTGTATCAAACGGATTTAAATATATTTGCAGAGGATATAACCATAAAAGTAAAAGCTTCTTTTATCTTTTCGAGGGAACAGCAGACTTAAACAATTATAAGGATTATGTATATCAAAGCGAAAGGGATAATTATAAGACATGAGCGAAAAAACTTTTTTACTTTACAACTACTCTCCGTCAATGGTAATAGTTCAGTGTAAGGACAGCACCATTACTTTCGAGGGCGGCACAGCGGAAGCGCCTACTTCATTCCCCTTTACGATGAACGAACTCCAGTATATCAACAATAAGTGTGAGGTTATCAAAAATGGAATTCTCGTTCCGGCTGAAGATGAAGCTGAATACGTTTATGGTGCGTTAAGGATACAAAACTATCAGAACATACTAAGCAATCAGCAGATTGAAGATATTATTCTACATCCGACTGTCGAGGGGCTTGAGAAAATACTCGCCATTAAGGACACTCCTTATTATGAGAGAATATACGGAATTTTCATCTCATTACGAAACGCGGACGCACCTATAACTGCAAACGTAGCTCGCATCATAAAGGGACGGTATCTTGAACTTAGAGATGGTAAGCGAGATACAGAGTTTACAGTAAGACAGAAGGATACTCAGAGAGTTGACTCAGAAGATGTCGAAGCTCTTAAGCAGAGACTTGCTGCCGTTGAAAAGCTTCTTGCTGAAAAGGCAAAGGAAGAGCCTGTTGAAACAAGCTGTGATGATGGTGAAAAGCCCAAAGAAATACGGCGCACAAGTAAGGGCAAGACAACCAAGACAACAACCTCAGGCAGGACTACAAATAAATAATGACAAAATATACTGATATTTATAATATCTTCTATTCTCTTATTGAGAAAGACGAAGATTTCTTTAATTACTACGATGTGCCTATGTCAGAGGCTATGGCAATAGCTGAAGAACGTGCAGCTAAATATCTCGAAGAGGCTGTAAGAATTGTTCAGCTTGAATGTATGCCTCAAATCGACTTTAACAGACGAGTAGATACAGAGGAGATTAAGGGATTTGAGTTTGATTTTGCGCCCTCAGAATTCATTCTTATACCATCGCTTATGTACGAGCAGTATCTGTTCAGGGATTTTTCATATCTAAAAACGAGAAGCGAGAATTTTACATCATCGGAAATACGAGTATTTGACCCATCAAACGCAAGGACATCCTTTAATGCTATGTATAAAATAGTGCAGGAGAAGAACGAAAAATTAAAGGATACCTACAAAAACACAGACAGACTCACAGGTGGATACAGGGTCTTTGACGTTGCCAAATATGATATAGAGGTGTGAGTATGGATATAGGAACATATCTTCAAGTCATTCAAGGCTCGTTAAACTCTCCATCTCCCGCAGAAACAAGGCGCAGAAAAGTCATACGCAGAGTTAAAAAAGATTTTGAAAGCTCTCTTGATGTAGACACCTTTTATTTATGGAAAAAGGGATGTACAACCGATATTGAGCTAAGGCTCAACACATATAATAAGAAATATTCAACTGTGGTGGGAGACAATCAAGAGTTTACAGGTATCATCGACACACCCATTCAAGCGGGAGATGTAATATACAACCCAACCGAAAATGAATACTACATTGTAATCAATGCCGATCAAGTCGATTACATCTACATCAAAGGACTTTTATACAAGTGCAACAACATACTGAGGTGGCAGGATGATGATGGTGTAGTCTGGGACTATCCCGTGCACAGCATCAACACCACACAATATAACTCCGGCGTATATCAAGGCAAGTACGAAGAACACGTCACTTCCCAGCACAAGATAACTATAACATCAGACGAAAACACAAATGCGCTCAAGGTAGACAAGAGGTTTTTCTTTGGCAAGAATACTTCTGTTCCTGAGGTATTCAGATTGACGCAGCACGACTCTACATCGCTCAATTACGACAACGGACTTATTGCTATTACCGTTTTGCGAGACACTTATAACAAGGATACAGACGACGTTAATCTACGAATATGTGACGTTAAGCCGCTGCCGATAGAGCTAAGCGACCTGTCGCTGACATTTGTGAAACCCGCTGAGATACGCATAGGAGCGCAAAAAACCGTAGCTGCAAATGAAGCCA
>JBJERK010000184.1:0-12681 GCA_051882255.1 Ruminiclostridium sp. | reverse complement strand
GAATTTGCATTTTCTTCTGACACCGAAAACGCATTACAGAACTGCCTGAATCCTACTGTATAGAAATCTGAAAGATTGTGTGATTAGAGCTACCATTCTGTTCTCTGGGGAAGGCTTTGAAAACTTTTTTGTTTTCCCTTTCCTTGATTATATATTACCATAACATGGGGCAATTGTCAATAGTAAATTCTTAGTTATTTTGTATGATATTTTCAACACTTTTATATATAAACTGTATAATATATATACGAAACCCGCTGAAAAATTATAAAATTATATTGACATTGAGTATGGATTGTAGTATAATATTTATTGCTGAGCAAGTTCAGAAATTACCTTGGAAAGGAAAATAAAATGGCTGACGAAATCAATTTAAATGAAGAAGAATACGAGCCCGTCGTGGTTGACCTTGACGGCGAGCAGTTTGAAATTATCGACACTGTAGAGGTTGACGGCAGAAGCTATGCAGCTCTTACTCCCTACACGGAAGAAGACGAGCTGGAAGAAGAGGAAATCGAGTTCATTATTCTCGAAATATGCGATGACGGCGAAGGCGACGAATGCACCTTAAAAACCGTTGACGACGAAGAGCTTTACACAAAAATCGGCGATGAATTTTTAAAGCTTTTTGCTGAGGAATTTCCCGAAGAGGAATAACCGGGCTTAAAAGCGAAACAATATTAATACAGCAAGTTTACTGCCGCGTTCGATACAGCATGGAAACTATAATCCAACACATTTAAAAAGGGATTTCTCTATGGCAGCGGATTGCAGACCTCCCGTACTGCGGAAGAAGGGAGCGTGAACCTGTCAAGCGATTTTACCCACCCTGCTTCGTGCGGGTTTTATACTCCATGTCCGGCGCGGCGGTTAAATAAAGGGCTTTCTTAGGAGAGCCCTTTAATTTTTTGCATACTGCACATAATACTAATAACCATTTAAACTCAGGAAATCTTTGCAAAAATCCGGCACCGCTATCGTCGTCAAAGAAACTTGACGTACATACAGTACGCCTGCGTTTCTTTTCCTCGATATCGATACCGTCTTTTAGCAAATCTTTTCCTTCGTTCAAACGGTTATTAGTATAAAAACGCTCTCCGGAACAAAAGCCGTTCCGAAGAGCGTTTACTTTTACTCCACCTTTACCGAAAGGCTCTTTTCAACATCAATCGACAAAGCCGGAGCCGCAATAAATCCGCCCTGCATCAACTCTGCGCCGGAGCTTTCCGCCGCCTCCAGCTGCGCCTTATGCTCGATATTCTTTACGCAAACCGTAATACCCCGATTTTCCGCAAGAGAAAGTGCAGTTTTCAGAATAACCGAGTCAAATTCCTCACCGGTATTTGTAACAAAGCTTGAGCTTATCTTAATCATATCAAGATAGGAGTTTTTCAGCACGTTAAGGGGCAGGTATTCGCTGCCGAAGCTGTCGATACATATATTCACCCCAAGCCTCTTCAGCTTGCCCAGGGTTGAGGCTGTATCGCTGTAGGCGATAACGTGAGCCGCCTCGGGTACTTCAACAATAAGCGCTCCGGGTTCAAGCCCGATTTCGCTCAGGGTCTGCTGTATTTTTGCAGGAAGCGCTCCCGTCTGCATTTCGTGAGTTGTAAGGTTTACGCTTACCTTTATGTCCTTCCCTGTCGTTTCTCTTATCCGCTTGCAGAACTCGCATGCCTTAGGAAGCACCCAGAAGTCAATTGAAGCGTCAAGCCCAACCTTTTCCATAAGCCGCATAAACATTTTCGGTGAAACCAAGCCCATACTTTCGCTTTTCCAGCGAAGCAGAGTTTCGTAGTGATGAATATCTCCCTCACGGCTTATAACAGGCTGAAACATAACCTGAAAATTTCTCATTCCGTCGGCAATACAGCGGCGAAGCTCGCTTTCTATGCGGAACTTATCTGCGCTCGCATTCTTAAACTCCCTGCCATAAAAAGCAAAGGTATTCTTTCCGTATTCGTTTGCACGGTAGAGAGAAAGGGTTGCCGCACGGTACAAATCCTCTCCCGAAGCGGTTGAATCATTGTAGGTTGCAATTCCCACCGCAGTTTCTGCGTACTGCTCAACGCCGTCGATAGTGAAGGGCTTTGTAAACCTGGATATTATCTTATGTGTGATAAGCTGTGCATTTTCTGCGGAACAGTCGGGAATTATCAGCATCATGATACTGCCCGAATAGCGGTAAACACCCTTTCCGCCGATTTCAGGAGATGACAGGAACTGCGTTGCAAGCTTTAAAAGCCTGTCGGTGTAGTTCTGCCCGAAAACCTCGTTAAGAAACCTTGTGTTGAGAATCTGGACAGCCATAGCAACGCCGCTCTGCCCGCTTTCAAGCGCCTTTGCAACGTCAAGGTCAAGCCTTGTGCGGTTCTTTATGCCAAGCATAGAGTCGTAATACGCCATTTCGTAAAGCTGGCGGTTTTTCTCAGCAATACGCCGCTCAGTTCTGCACCTGAAAATAATATTTGAAAGCACCTGGGAAACGCTTCTTATAATCTTACGGTCATTGTAGCTCCAGCGGCGCGCTTCAGAGCTCATTCCATAGAAAATTATTCCGCTTCCGCCGCTGTTGTCAATTACCTTTGAAACCGCAAAGGCACTTGCACCGCGGATACTGTTTTCGTCCTCATCGCAGGAGAAATAATGCTCCATATTTCCGAAATCCGAGAGTATTTTTAAGGAGTTATCCGTAACATACTGAGCGGCAATACAGCAGTCGGCTTCTGTATTCTCCCAACGGCAGGCTTCCAGGGAAACTCCTGTTTTCTTGTCAATATTAAGTCCGAGAATAATATCAATTTTCAGATACCTTCCCGCCATATCAAGCACCCGCTTAAGTGCGTTCTCCGCCTTTGCCTCCTCCATTATAACGGACTGCATACTGTTCAGAAGCATCTGCTCCTCAACGTTAGCGCCAAGCTGCTTGTTTATAGCCCGGGAGTTTTCGGCTTCATTATAAAGGGCGATAAAGGAATGAGCTATTCTCGAAAGATTGTCTGCGAGACTCTTAAGGTAAGCCGCCGCCCGCTCAAGCTGCTCCCTGTTATCGGAGTAAATGCGCCACCTTCCGCCTGTCTTGAAATTGAACTTGATTTCTTCCGCCGCTGAAAAGGAGTATTCTTTTGTGGCAGCAGCCTGTTCCCCGTTCATATCGCAGATAACATGACCTTTTTCATCGAAAATAACGGAATACATACCCTTTTCACTAAGAAAAGGCTTCTGAATTTTAATCAGATATTCCCTGCCGCATATCTCCTCAAGGGAAGCGGTATTGTTATTGAGCACGGAAATCTTGGTACTCTGCCTGTGTTCAAATTCGCTTATAACATTATCGTCGGGCATGCAGTCAAGATATTCGTAAACGTCCAGCAGAACTCCGTCAAGCCCGTCTTCCCCGCTTTTGCGGCAGCTCAGATACGCCCAGTGCAGTTCGTTTTCAAAGCGCATGCGGAAATGGGCGTACATTCTTGTGCGGGCGCTGGCGGCAAAGTCGTTAAGGGAGTCCATAAGCAGAGGAAAATCGTCGATATAAACGAAATCCGAAAAAGGAACCTGCTTTTCGGCAACCTCTTCCCCGTCGTAAACACCTGTAACGGAAAGTGTAACGCTGCCGATTATGCCTATATGTACGTCTATGCAGTTGTATTTCTTAAGTAGAGCAGAGAGATTGTTCATTTTATTTCCAGCCTTTGCAGTAAACAAGAATGTTTACTGCGGAAAATTGTTTAATAATAGGATTTATAGCATTAGTGAACGCTTTCACACAAATTTCATCACGCATATTGCTTCTATATAAATATAACACATTTTTTCAACAAAATCAATACCGAATTGTAATTTTTAACATTAGCGCAACATAAATCAAGGCGAAAATCCTCTGTTTTAGCCTTTAAAAGCGGTAAATCAGCACTTTCTTCCGGAACTGCAAAAAGTTGACAAAAAGCCCTGTTTATGCTACAATATTAAAGCGCAAAACGCAAATACCCGCTGTAATTTCAGCATAGAAAAAGAAAGGAATTTTAGATTATGAAAATCAGCTTTTCAACGCTTGCCTGTCCTGATTTTTCATGGGCAGACATTTACTCAATGGCAAAGGACTTCGGTTTCGACGGAATTGAAATCCGCGGACTGGGCGCAGACATTTTTTCGGTAAAGGCAAAGCCCTTTACAGAAGCTCAGCTGCCCAACACCGTTGCAAAGCTAAAAAGCCTGAATCTTGAAATTCCCTGTCTATCCTCCGGCGCATGCCTTAAATTTTCTGACAAGGCAGAGGAGAACGAAAAGGAAATAATTGAATATATGGAGCTTGCTTCAAAGCTCGGTACCTCATTTATCCGTATTCTTGCAGACCTTGAACCTGCACCCGCAGGCGAGGTTGACGATAACTATATAATCTCCGAGCTTAAAAAGCTTTCCGAAAGAGCGGAACAGTACAATGTAACACTGTTGGTTGAAACAAACGGCGTTTACTGCGATACAAAGCGCCTGAGAAATGTACTGGACGCTGTCGGAAGCAGAAAGGTTGCCGCTCTCTGGGACATGCACCACCCCTACAGATTCGGCGGAGAGAAGCCAGAAGAAACGGTTGCTAACCTTGGCGAATATATCAAGTACGTTCACACCAAGGACAGCGTTATCAAGGACGGAAAAATCGAATACAAGCTTATGGGCGAAGGCGATATGCCTATCAAGGAAATGCTTAATGCCCTTAAGAGCGTCAATTATAACGGCTATGTTTCCCTTGAATGGGTAAAGCGCTGGTCGAACAACCTCTGCGACGCAGGCGTTGTTGTTCCCCAGTATGCAGGCTATATGGCGCCCTACAAAATCCGCCACAAACACCCGCTTCAGGATAACAACAGAAAGACGGGTAAGTATGTATGGCCTAAGGAAAGGCTTATCGACTACACCTTCCCGGACGTTCTGGACAGAATCTGCGAGGAATTCCCCAACCAGTACGCTTTCCGCTATACGGAGCTTGACTATACAAGAACCTACCCCGAGTTCAGGGACGACGTTGATAACTTTGCAAGAGCGCTTCTCGCTATGGGCGTTAAGAAGGGCGACCACGTTGCAATCTGGGCAACAAACGTACCTGCCTGGTATATAACCTTCTGGGCAACCACAAAAATCGGTGCAGTTCTTGTTACCGTAAATACTGCATACAAAATCCACGAGGCTGAATATCTTTTAAAGCAGTCCGATACCCACACCCTCGTTATGATAGACAGCTACAAGGACAGCGACTACAAGGCTATTCTTCAGGAAATCTGTCCCGAGCTTGAAACCTGTGAAAAGGGCGCTCTCGACTCAAAGCGCCTGCCTGTTCTCAAGAACGTTGTAACAGTAGGCTTTGAGATGAAGGGCTGCTACACATGGGAGGAAGCAAACAGCAAGGCTAAGGAGGTTCCCTACAGCGAGGTTGAAAAGGTAAGACGTACAATCAACAAGGACGATGTATGCAATATGCAGTACACCTCCGGTACAACAGGCTTTCCCAAGGGCGTTATGCTTACACACTACAACGTTGTAAACAACGGTAAGGCAATCGGCGACTGCATGGATCTCTCAACAGCGGACAGAATGATGATTCAGGTGCCTATGTTCCACTGCTTCGGAATGGTTCTTGCCATGACAGCTTCAATGACTCACGGCACAACAATGTCGCCTATCCCAGCATTCTCACCCAGAAAGGGACTTAAGTGCATTAATCAGGAGAAGATTACCTGCTTCCACGGTGTTCCTACAATGTTTATCGCAATGCTTGGTCACGAGGACTTTGAAAAGACCGACTTCTCACACATGAGAACAGGAATTATGGCGGGCTCTCCCTGCCCCATAAAGACTATGCAGGACGTTATTGAGAAAATGCACATGGACGAAATCTGCATCACCTACGGTCAGACCGAGGCTTCTCCCGCTACCACAATGAGCAAGACAACAGACAGCATTGAAACCCGTGTAAATACCGTTGGCGGTCCTATCTTCGGCGTTGAGTGCAAGATTGTAGACCCCGAAACCAACGAGGATTTACCCGACAACGTTGACGGTGAATTTGTTGCAAGAGGCTACAACATCATGAAGGGCTACTACAAGATGCCCGAGGCTACAGCAGCAGCTATCGACGAGCAGGGCTGGCTCCACACAGGCGACCTTGCAAGACGACTGCCCGACGGTAACTACAAGATTACCGGCCGTATCAAGGATATGATTATCCGCGGCGGCGAGAATATCTACCCCAAGGAGATTGAAGACTTCCTCTATACCCACCCGAAAGTTAAGGACGTTCAGGTTATCGGAGTTCCCGACAAGGATTACGGCGAAGAAATTATGGCATGCGTAATTCTCAACGACGGCGAAACCTCCAGCGAAGAGGAAATCAAGAAGTATGTAATGGATCACATGGCAAAGCACAAGGTTCCCCGCTATGTTGACTTTGTTACTGAATTTCCTATGAATGCAGCAGGAAAAATCCTCAAGTACAAGATGCGTGAGGCGGCTGTTGAAAAGCTTGGTCTCCAGAACGCAAGCAAGATTGTAACTGCATAATCAGCAATAAGCAAACCCGGGAAGATTTCGGTCTTCTCGGGTTATTTTTATGCAGGAACAGTATTTATCAATCCACTAAAATACCTTCATTTATCATCTTAACAATCCTGTCGCTGTCCTTTGAAATTTTACCGCTGACTAAAAGCAGGTAATCCCTGAGATATTCAATTTCAACTCTGTACAGCGTGGTTGTAAAATAGTTATCCGTAAGCCCGTCGCTCCACAAATAAATCCTCCACAGTAAGGTTATATCCTCTATCTCATAGCCAGGAGCAACATATTCATATTTTCCACTTTCCCGTCTGTCAAATTTCGGATTATAAACAAATCTGAAATCAGGCTCTATAAAATCGACTTCTTTTGCTTCTGATATTCTGTCGTTAAGCAAATCATCAATGCCAGACAGCAGATTATCCACTTCACAGCATAAAAGCAATTCATTATCATTCACACAATAATCAATAGCTCCATCGAAGAAAAAGTGAAAATCAATTCTGCACCATTGTTCATACCATCTATCCTTATTTGTCGGCTCGTAACCTTTAATCCGAAATTCAACAGTCATACCGTCAACATTCATATTAAGCCGCATAGAAGCCTCCAAAATTTCTGTATTATTTATACCTGTAAAGCGAAATCTTCTCAAACCCGTCCAGCAGCTCCTCGGAAAGTCCGAATGCCTTTGAAACGCCTCTTGCAACACACTCCAGAGCATTATCGGCAACACGGCAGGGCACTCTTGTTTCACGGGCAATAACCTTGTCAAGTCCGCCGAGAAGTGCTCCGCCGCCTGTAAGTACAATTCCGTTCTGCTGAATATCGCCTACAAGCTCGGGTGGAGTAACTTCAAGCACAGCCTTAATACTGTCAACAATCTCCTCCACAAGCTCCTTGACTGCATCGGCTATATCAAGGTCGTTGATTTCCTCGGTAACAGGAAGTCCCTTGATAAGATGTCTGCCCTTAACGGTCATTTTAACCTCGCCTGTCGGGTCAAAAACGTTTGTTATAGTCTTTTTTGCATTTTCCGCAGTTTTTTCTCCGATAAGGATCTTGTACTTCTGGGAAACATACCTTACAATTGCGTCGTCGAACTTGTTTCCCGCAACCTTAACAGACTCGGACTTTACAATGCCGTTGAAAGAAACCACCGCAACGTCTGCTGTTCCGCCGCCTATGTCAACTACCATAGTACCGTTGGGCTTGGAAATATCGACTCCTGCACCCAAAAGAGCAGCAATAGGCTCTTCAATAATAAAAACCTTTCTCGCTCCCGCAGAAAGTGCAGCTTCAACAACAGCTCTGCACTCAACGTCGGTTACAGAGGAGGGAACGCAGATAATTATCCTCGGCTTTAAAAGCATACTTCCGCTTACCTTCCGGATAAACTCGGAAATCATGGCCTCAGCCATTATGTTGTCGGAAATAACGCCGTCTGCAAGGGGCTTTACAGCCACAATATATTCGGGAGTTCTTCCAAGCATACGGTAGGCCTCCTCGCCCACCGCAAGCACCTGCTTTTTCTTCTTGTCGTAGGCAACAACGCTCGGCTCGTTAACAACAATACCCTTTCCGCCAACGGTAATTATGGTATTCGCCGTGCCTAAATCAATACCAATATCAATTGAACTCAACAGGTTCATCTCCTTTTTTGAGCCGTAAAAGCAGCTCGTCTTTTTTGTTCTCACATTTATTTTCTATAACAAGAGTAAGCAGAAATTGGAGCGCCTCGCCGATTTCCGTACCCTTATAGCCCATCTCTTTTATATCATTTCCATTTACAGCCAGATTTTTCAGGGAAAAACATTCTTTTTTTCTGATTATTTCCTTTGCAGTTTCCTCTGCGGCGTGATACTTTTCAATCCTGCTCATAAACTGCGGCGCTTTTGCCGAATCATCGGCAATATGCACCTTAATAATATCGAAGAACATTTCCTCGCCGAAGCGGTTAAGATAACGCTTTATAAGCCTTTCGTCGTTCTCAATCACCATATCGTGATACTTGACAAGCCCCGTTACCCTTTCGGTGGTTTCATTGTCGTATTTCATTCGTTTCAGAAAGCTTCCGGCAATTTCCGTGCTGCCTTTTGCGTGTCCCTTGAAATGCCCTGTTCCGTCGGGGGCAAGAGTAAAATAACCGGGCT
This sequence comes from Ruminiclostridium sp., assembly GCA_051882255.1. Taxonomy (GTDB): domain Bacteria; phylum Bacillota; class Clostridia; order Oscillospirales; family Ruminococcaceae; genus Ruminiclostridium_E. The sequence continues at coordinate 3,985 of JBJERK010000184.1, read as the reverse complement.
TTCCTATGTCGTGAAGCAGCATAGCAAGCCTCAGCCGCTTTATCGGCTCAACCGCCTCAACCGCCGCAACAGTATGCTCGAAAACATCACGGTTATGATAGCGGGTGTGCTGCTCAAAGCCAACGCACTTTTCTATTTCGGGCAGGAACACTCCGAAAACATCGTGAAATTCCCTTAAAACCTGTCCGCAGTCGCCGCAAAGCAGCTTATTCAGCTCGGAAGAAATACGCTCGGGTGCAATTTTTTCAAGCAGTCTGCGATTGCGGTGAATTGATTCAGCAGTTTCCCTTTCAATTTCAAGCCCGCAGCAGGAAGCAAAGCGTAATGCCCTTAAAATACGAAGCCCGTCCTCGTTAATACGGCGGTCGGGATTGCCTATTGCCCGAATAACCTTATTTTTAAGGTCAGCAATTCCGCCGAAAAGGTCGATAATTCCTGTTTTCGGATTGTAGGCAATTGCATTTACGGTAAAATCCCTGCGCTTCAGGTCCTCTTCAAGGCTCGCCGAAAAGCTTACATTATCGGGACGCCTACCGTCGGCGTATTCCCCGTCAATGCGGTAGGTTGTTATCTCAACAGGCTCCCCATCGGAAATAACGGTTACTGTTCCGTATTTTATCCCTGTATCAATTGTCTTTAAATCGGGAAAGGCGCTTTTAATTTCCTCGGGGGAAGCGCTTGTTGTAACGTCAAAATCCTTTCTCGGCAGCCCCAGCAGGTAATTTCTCACACAGCCGCCCACAACATAAGCCTCAAAGCCCTTTTTCTCCAGCCTGTCAAGCACAAAAGCTATATTCTGCGGCAGCTCCACAAAAATCACCTTATTTCATTGAGTTTATGATTTCATTTGCTTTTTTATATATATTTTCAGCAGCTTCGCCTACGAAAAATTCTCCGTTCTCGTAAAGAATCTTTCCGTTTACCATTGTTCTCTTTACATTCTGCTTGCTGCCCGCATAAACTATATTCTTCGGGATATTGTTAAGGGGCTGCATATTTGGCTGATTAATGTCGATTTCGATTATATCCGCCTTTTTGCCAACTGCCAGCACATCACAGTCGGTAAGTCCCATTGAAAGTGCGCCGTTTACGGTTGCCATTTTCAGCACCTCGCCTGCCCCGCAAGCCTGCGCATCCATTTCCTTATACTTTTGCAGTCCCGTAGTCAGGAACATTTCTCTGAACATATCAAGGCAGTTGTTGCTTGCAGGTCCGTCTGTACCGATTGCAACGTGAATGCCCTCTTTAAGGTACCTGCAAATCGGCGCAATACCGCTGGCAAGCTTTAAATTTGAGGCAGGATTGGTTACTGCATAAAGACCTCTGCGCTTAAATATCTCAAAATCCTTTTCGCTCATCCATACGCAGTGGTAGCCGCCGCCGCCATAATTATAAATGCCGAGGTCGTCAAGAAGCTCGGTTGGCGTTTTCCCGTAGCGCTCTATACATCCATTAACCTCATTCTCGGTTTCGCTGTTATGCACAAAAACAGGAAGCTTTCTTCTGTTGGCAAGCTCCGAAAGCTGCTGCATCAATTCAAGGCTGGTAGTGTATTCTGCGTGAAAGCCGAGATGATAGGAAATAAGGGGGTTTATGGAGCTGAACCGGTCGTAATCCTTTTCCATCTGCTCAACCGTGCCGCCGAAATTGTTGATCGAGTCGCAAAGAACCGTTCTGAAACCGCTGTCGATACTTGCGGCGGCTATAGCGTCGGTTTTCATATACATATCAAAGTTGGCGGTTATTCCGCTTGTGAGATATTCAAGTATCGCCAGTCTCGAAAGCCAGTACACATAATCGGGAGTAAGCTTTGCCTCCATAGGAAAAACCCGATTGTAAAGCCATTCCTGCAAGGGCAGGTCGTCTGCATAGGAACGCAGAAAGGTCATGGCTGAATGGGTATGGGCATTCTTGAAGCCGGGCATAAGCAGATTTCCCTTTACGTCAATTTCCCTGTCAAAATCCCCGGTACTGTTCATAGGTTTGCCGATATATGAAATTTTATCCTCTTCTGTATGCAGTTCGCCTTCAATTATATCAAGTCCATCTGCCATTGTAAGGATTTTTGCATTGTAAAATCTGATTTTCATTTTATTTTTCCTTCTGTTACTTATTTGTATATGTCATCGGAATATATCTGATACCGTCGGCTGTCTGTTCCGGCGTATCGTCCTTAAAGCCGAAATGTCGGTAAATTTTAGCTGCATAGGGTGAGGAATTTACCGTAAGTCTTTCCGTGTGACAGTTCTGGAGCACCTCGTCGAACAGCAGCCTGCCTATTCCCCGCCCCTGATACTCTTCATCAACGAAAAACAGGGCGATATGACTTCCCAGAAGTCGGGTTGCTATTGTTCCCACAAGCTTACTGCCCTCAAAAGCGCCATAAATCTTAAGCTTTTCAAGATATTCCTTTGACGAAAGAGAAGCCTTGAAGCTTTCAATTCCCTCTTCCGGGTATTCGGGGGCTTCAAATCGCATAAATACGTCAAGAGCAAGCCTAAGCGCCGATTTTATCTCCTGCTCATCGGTAATTCTTCTTACAATCATTTTCTATCCCCGAACAGAGTCGAAAGGCTCTCTGTATAAGGCGCACGGCAGATTCCCTTTTCGGTGACTATCGCTGTAATCAGCTCCGAATCCGTTACATCAAAGGCAGGATTGTAGCATTTCACACCCATAGGCGCAACAGGCTCGGAGAAAAACTTTGTCTTAATCTCCTCCGGCTCCCGTTCCTCGATTTTTATATCTGCGCCTGTTTGGCAGGAAAAATCAATAGTGGACGATGGGCAGAAAACGTAGAAGGGCACGCCGTAATGCTTTGCAAGCACCGCAACTCCGCTTGTTCCTATTTTGTTGGCAGTATCGCCGTTAGCCGCAACTCTGTCGCAGCCCACAAAGCAAGCGTTTATCCTGCCCTGCTTCATAACAATACTCGCCATATTGTCGCAGATTAAGGTAACGTCAATTCCTGCATTGTAAAGCTCATAGGCGGTAAGCCTTGCGCCCTGCAAAAGAGGACGGGTTTCATCGGTATAAACATGAAAATTATAGCCACGTTCCTTGCCGAGAAAAAGAGTTCCGAGACCTGTTCCATAGCGTGAGGTTGCAAGGGGACCTGCATTACAATGGGTAAGAATCCCGTCCCCGTCCTTAACGAGAGTAAGCCCGTATTCGGAAATTCTACGGCACATTTCCATATCCTCGGTATGGATTGCTTTGCTTTCGGCTTCCATTCTTATGAGCATTTCTTTTACCCCGCAGCCCTTGGCTGATACTGCGGCGGCTTCAACCCTGTCAAGCGCCCAGCTAAGATTTACAGCAGTGGGACGGGAGGAACAGATATACTTTTTCAGCTCTGAAAGCTTTCCGAGGAAATCCTCCTCGCTGTTATATTCAATCTTTTTTGCAAGAACATAAAGCCCATAGCCTGCGCAGATACCTATTGCGGGAGCGCCTCTTACCTTAAGCTGATAAATAGCGTCATAAAGGGCTTCGGGAGTATCAAGCTCTATATATTCCGTCCTGTTGGGAAGATTTGTCTGGTCGATAATTACAACGCTTTCCCCGTTTTCCGAAAGCCGTACATTATCAGCGCCAATAACCTTTTCTATACTCATAGCGCCGCCTCTGTATATTTATGAATATTGACAATTGAGGCTCTTATAAGCTTTTTGAAAAGCGGCGCAGCCTTATCTGCTGCCTCCATAACCTCTGCATGGGTAAGGGGATTTTCCGTAAGCCCGCAGCCCAAATTTGCAACGCAGGAAATTCCGCAGATTTTCATGCCCGCATGGTTAGCGGCAATTGCCTCGCAGGCGGTGCTCATACCTATTGCGTCGGCGCCTAAAAGCCTGCACATTCTAACCTCTGACGGCGACTCAAAGTTAGGACCGGTAAGCTGGATATATACGCCCTGCTGAAGCTTTATATCAAGCTCCTTTGCTGTATTCACAATAATTTCACGCAAATCCTTGTCGTAAATCTC
>JBJERK010000183.1:0-12784 GCA_051882255.1 Ruminiclostridium sp. | reverse complement strand
AAGGGTTTTCCGTTGGGCGGCTGCCTTCGGCAGCCGCCGCAATTTTGCGCCGCCGCTAAAGCGGCGGCGCGGCTTACTTTCCCCATTTTGCAGCCTCCCCCGCAGCCGCAAAACCCGCGCTCACTCCGCATGCGTGCTTGCCGCGAGAAAGCGAAAACGGGGGAGCTTCGCGCGCGCCCGCTTTAGCGGGCGCGCAGATTTGCGCCGCCGCTAAAGCGGCGGCGCGGCTTACTCTCCCCATTTCGCAATCTCCGCCGCAGCAGCGAAACCCGTGCTCACTCCGCACGGGGCTTACCACGAAAAAGCTATCACCGGACAATACAACAAAGCGGCAGCAGGAAAACTCCTGCCGCCCCTTGCTTTTATTATAACATTCTGTTACTTACCAAGCACCTTAAGATTCTTCTCAATCAGCTCATATCTCTGCTTTACGCAGTCAACCGAGCGCAGCGGGTCTACAGGGGTGTTGAAGGTATAGTCCATGAGCTTGTCAATGGTGGTGGTTGCAACGTGAAGTCTGGTGTCGCTGGAGGCGTAGTATATGAATACATCACCGTTTTCACGGGCAATAGCGCCGTTTGTAAACACAACGTTTGAAACGTCGCCCACTCTTTCAATGCCCTGAGGTACGATAAATACGCCGGAGGGAGCGGCAATAACCTTTGAGGGGTCGTTAAGGTCGGTGGCGAAAACGTAAATGACGTAGCGAAGACCTGCGGCGGTATTTCTTACGCCGTGAGCAATATGTATCCAGCCCTTGGGGGTCTTAATCGGAACTGCGCCTGCGCCGTTCTTGCATTCTGTAATGGTGTGGTAAACTCTGGGGCTTACTACCTTTTCTTCCGTGCAGATAACCGGGTTTTCAATATTCTCGCAAAGTCCGAAGCAGATTCCTCCGCCGCTTCCTGTCTGGATAAAATCGTCCTGAGGACGGGTATAGAAGGCGTACTTCCCGTCAACAAATTCCGGGTGCAGTACTACGTTTCTCTGCTGAGGTGATTTTGACTTAAGATTGGGCAGTCTTTCCCACTTGACTAAATCCTTAGTGCGGACAATTCCCGCCTGAGCAACTGCGGCGGAAAGGTCGGAGGTGGTTGTATCCTTGCTTTCCGAGCAGAAAACACCGTAAATATAGCCGTCCTCATGCTTTGTAAGGCGCATATCGTAAACGTTTGTTTCCTCGGGGCAGGTATCGGGCAGGAGAACGGGATAATCCCTGAAACGGAAGTTATCAATGCCGTTTTCGCTTTCTGCAACAGCAAAAAAGGACTTTCTGTCGTTGCCCTCAACTCTTACTACAAGGCAGATTTTACCGTTAAGCTCGATTGCGCCTGCATTAAAAGCGGCGTTTACGCCAAGGCGCTCCATAAAATAGGGGTTTGTTTCGTAATTAAAGTCGTAGCGCCAGATTAAGGGGGTATGCTCAGCGGTTATAACCGGGTTTTCGTAGCGGGTATAAATTCCGTTTCCGCCTGTGCAGGGCTTATTCTTACGGGTAATAAGCTCCTCATAGCGGCTCTGTTCTTCGCTTACTCTTTTGTCGAATTCTTCTCTTGTTGGCATTTCTGCTTTTCCTCCTGTTTATTTTCTTAATTTCAGCTTTTCCGCTTCCTCCGCCCAGCCGTAGTAGCCTGTCATACTCTCGGGCAGAGTTGAAACGTCTATTCTTAAGGTACTGAATAAGGTTCGGCTTACCTTACGGTAAACGGGTATTTCTACAGCATAACGGTTTACTACGCTGTCTAAAACCTCGGTATATGCCTGCTTTGCCTCCTGCGGGTCGGGGGAGCCTTCCGCTGTCTTTATGAGGCTTTCAAAATCGCTGTCCTTGATGCCGTAATAGTTATCTCCCGAATCGGAGTACATTGTGCTTAAATTATCGTCCCAGGCGCCTGCCCAGATTTCCTGAGTACCGCTGCTTAATATCTCCCAGATACGGGAAATATCCGCTGTATCCTTTACGGTAAGCTTTATTCCAAGCACCGAAAGCAGGGAGGAAGCGTCGTTAAGGGCAGTATATGAGGGGTGGCTTCCCTTTCCGCCGCCTGCAACAATAGCGGTAAATTCAAGCCTTCCGCCCTCGGGAGCGGCGGTTATCTTACCCTCCTCTACGGTATAGCCTGCCGCCTCGAAGTAGCCGAGACAGGCTGCTTTAACAGCAGCATACCTCTCGCTTACACTCATTTCCTCGGTCAGAACAGGCTCGCCGTTAACATCAAGGGAAAAAGGCTCAGGCAGGTCGGATGGAAGGCTGGAATAGCCTCGGCAAACAGGGTAGCTTACCGTTTCCCCGTTTTCGCCGTAGTAGTCAGCAACAGAGCTTTCCTTGTAAAAGGCTATTGCCGTAGCTATTCCCTTTCTTAGCATTATACTCTGCTCGGAAAGAGGCTCGCCGCCGATATTTACTGTTGCTGCGTTTATTCCTATATAGCCGTAGCCGTTGGTTTTTCCTGCGCCAAGATATATTTTTTCAAGCGCCTGATTTGCGTCCTCAATTTCGCTTAAGCTCTCCTTTGAGCCGCTTGGATAGGAAATATCCGCCCTGCCCTCGGAAACGGCTTCTTCAGCGTCGCTTTCCGTTCCGTTTATAACGCATATTTCGGGGATTTCGGGCTTTCCCTTATAGTAAAGCTCGTTTGCAGTCAGATAAACCGTTCCATTTTCGCTCTTTTCGAAGGAATATGCTCCTGCACCAAGAGGAAGACCGGCGTTCTTTTCCAGAACCTTATCCGCCGTTCCCTTTTCAAAGCCGTATTTGCAGCTTCCGTAGCTGTAAAGGGACATATCGCCGTAGTAATGAAGGGGCGCTATAACTATATCCGCAAGTCGGTCGGCAATATCGCTGTTCCTTGAGGTTATCGAAAGGCTTAAGGGACCTGTCTTTACAATTCCGCTTATTGAGTTTACATTTCCCGAAGCACCCTTGCTGTCTGTAATATAGCCTACCGCAACGCTTTCCGCCATATTCCGGTAATAGTCAGCGTCGCCGGAATACATACTGCCTAAAAGCCGGTAGTCTGAGCCGTACATTTCCGCAATATCCGCAAGCACCCTTTCGGGGCTGTAAACCAAGGTTGAATCGTAGGCGCTGTCTATCGAATAGAAATAAGCCATTAAATCCTTGGGGTTTGGGTAAGCCTCGGTATATACCTCGTAGGAGCTGTCGCCGTAAAGGCTTATTACGTTCTCGTAAAGCTTATTTATCGTAGGCACTATTATTTTCTCATGGATAAGCGCCTTTACCTCCTCGGTTTCAAGAGCCTGCTCTATCTCCTCCGGGGAAATTTCCTCTGCAATACTGCTGTCGAGCCTGTAATTCGCCGCTCCTACGATTCCTGCACCCGAAAGGTCAAAGGAGCCGTTATAGGCGGGGTCGAGAAGCACATATAAAGTAAAGATGAGGTCGTCTGCGGTAAGGTCTTCGCCGTCGCTGAACTTAATGCCCTCTCTGAGCTTTATATTGCAAAGGGTTGTGCCTGTTTCCTCGTCGTACTCCGTGGTAACGTCGGCTGCTCCCGAGTATGTATAGTATCTTCCGCCGTAGGGGATTCTGTCGCTTCCCGTGCCTTTTAAAACAGGCTTTCCGCCTCTGTCCCTCTCCATTATGCTTACGCCTGTTATCGTATTCATAAAGCTGTCAAAGCTGTTTTTTACGTCAAAGGGAGTATACAGATAGTTGCTTTCGTTAAGGGCAACCGTAAGCTTTCCCGGTTTTTCTTCTGCGGGGCGTTCTTCCTCGTCTGCTATTGCTGCGGCTGTTGTGACTGCGGCGGTTGGTTCGGTGGCGGCTGAGGTGGTGGCAGCAGGCGTAGTTTCCGCAGGCGCCGAATTACAGCCGGACAGCAGAAATGCCGCAAGCAGAGCTGCTGATTTTATTCTTCTGTATTTCAGTATTACTCCTCCTTTACAGATTTTGCCGCCCTTTTGCATATCCTGCAAATACCATAACGGCGAATAGTATTATATACTAAAATCCGGTTCTTGTCAAATAAATTATGCAATAAAGGAGGAAATTACATAAAATACTGTAAAAAATAGGGTGAAAAACAAGGAAAAATTGCTCTTTTGGGTATTTTCTTGACAATAAACCGGGTTTGTGCAATAATGTAAGGGACGATTACAGCAAAAGGAAGGACTGATTTTATGGAAATAAGACGGGCGCAGGAAAAGGACTGCGGCGGGATAAATAAGCTTCTGCGGCAGGTGCTCATGGTTCACCACAAGGGCAGACCCGACCTGTTCAAGGGCGGGGTGAAGAAATATACAGACAGCCAGCTTCTGGGAATAATTGCCGACGACAACCGACCCATATTTGTGGCGGAGGAGAAGGGGGAGGTTATGGGATATGCCTTCTGCGTTTTTATCCGCCACGAAAATGACAACATACTTACGGATATAAAGACCCTGTACATTGACGATTTATGCGTTGACGAGAACGTAAGGGGAAAGCATATCGGCAGGGCGCTGTATGAGTATGTGCTGGATTTTGCGAAGAAAAGCGGCTGCTATAATGTTACGCTGAATGTGTGGAGCTGTAACGAACCGGCGATGAGGTTTTATGAAAAGTGCGGGCTTAAGCCGCAGAAAATCGGAATGGAGAAGATATTGTGAGATTTTGCCGCCGCACGGAGTGCGGCGGCGGGGCGGCGGCTGCCTTCGGCAGCCGCCGCAACTCTGCGCGCCCGCTGAAGCGGGCGCGCGCAAAGCTTCCCCCATCTCGCTTTCTCACGGCAAGCCTGCATGTGCGATATACCGCTGTTTCTTCTGCTTTGGCGGGAAAGCGAAAGCGGGGAGTTAGCCGCGCCGCCGCGCTATGCGCGGCGGCGCAAGTCTGCGCGCCCGCTGAAGCGGGCGCGCGCAATCTTTCGCAATACACCAAAAAAGCGCAGAGGCGCTTTCCACCTCTGCGTGCCTTTATCAGAACATATTATTCCGTATCTCCTTAGCCGCAAACGCTCCTTCAAGCTGCTGCCCCTCAACGTCCGGGTGCAGCCCGTCCTTTAAGTACCTGCCTCTTTCTCCCCATACCTCGAACTTTTCGCAAATTCCGCAGCCGTGGAAGCAGTCGATTACCTGCGCTCCGAAAGCTCCCGCAATCCTTCTCATAACAGTATCAATCTGCTTTTCGATTTTGCGGTTGTGGGTTTCGTCGGCGGTCTGTATCGGCGTAAGCAGGAAAATCCTTGCCTTCGGAAATTCCTCCGCTATCCGCTGTAAGCACCAGCGCATAGCGCCCGCCTCGGTGAAAAGGTCAACCTTATCGTTTCCCTCAAGATATTTTCCCGAAAGAGCAGTTTCTGCGTCTCCAAGACGGTGGATTTCGTCGTTTGTGCCCATAGCAAAGGCGAAAATATCCGGAACAGGCGCAAGTCCTGCCTTAACGTCGGAAATATAGCGCTGTATATGCACGACTGCACAGTTATTCATTCTTTTCTGCAGCTCGTTTATATCCTCCGTCGGCTCCCAGCCGTCGCTTATGCCTGCAAAATCCTCGTCCCCGTAGTTCTGGGTAGTAACTGTTCCCGCCTTGCAGGTTACAGTTCTTTTGTACCATACAGCGCTGCCGACAGCAACGTTATAGTGAGAAGCCATACCGAGAGAGTCGGCGGCGAATTTCGACCATTGTTCTCCGGCGGTGATACTGTCTCCGTCAACGCCGAAATTAAGTGCTGAAAAATCCATTTCAGTTTTATCCTTTCTTAGGGAGAACCTGTCCCCTTGCTATTTTTCTCTTTTTCTTGTTTTCGTACATATTCTTATCCGCAATTTCCTGACATTGTTCAATGCTGTCATAAGCGTCAATATAGTCAAGGAAAAAGCCTGTGCTTGCCTCAATATTATAGGGCTTGTCTGAAACGTTGTTGTAACGGGAAAGATAGCCCTCTATACGGCTCTTGTAGTAGATAGGCGTCTGCTCGTCGTAATCGTAGCAGCCCACAATCACAAACTCGTCGCCGCCTGTACGCACGCAGTACTCGCTGTTTCCGCAGCAGGTCTGGAGCGCCTGTGCAAGTATAGTAAGGGCGTTATCTCCCTCGCTGTGACCGAAGGTGTCGTTTATGTATTTGAGGTTGTCAAGGTCCGCTACTGCAATAAGAAGCTTCTGCTGCTTTTGCTTTGCGTTTCTGAAGGCTTCTGTGCAGTACAGCTCATAGCCCCGCCTGTTGTAAAGACCCGTCATACCGTCTCTTATTGAGCAGGCGAAAACCTTGTTGTACATTATCTGCATGCGCTCGTGAACGCGCACATATTCAAGGGCTACGTTTATTCCCCTTGTCCAGAGGTGCAGGATATTGTCCGGTGTTATTTCGTCGGACAGGAACTTTATAACCTCGTAGCCGAAGCAGCGGTCCTCAAAATGTACAGGCAAGAAGTAGCAGACAACGGGGCTTTCCTCCTCCAGCATAAGCGGCGGGAAAACCTCGGCAGAGGAAAAGCGGGAGCCATGCTCAACGTTCTGATAGCCCTGCCAGCCGATAACCTCTGTAACCTTTTCCGAGTAGCCCTCCTTTATATACTTATCGTCGTTTTCATCAAATTCGTCCCAGCCGTCGTTAAGACAGAGTGAATAGCGCTTGCAGCCCCGTATAAGATAAACGTTCTGGATGAGATTATCTATAAATTCGTTATAGCTTTTTGAAGCCATAAGCTTTTCCTGCATGCTTCCGCCGAGATAAAGGCTGTAATACCTTTCGTATTCCCTCTCAACCTCGTCGTACTCATGGGCAAACTTGCTGTCTGTGCGGCAGCCGCAGCTTTCTCCGCTTACAAAGGCGCCGATTGCATCGCCGAAGCCGGGTTCTACCCTTTCTCCCGTTATTTTTTCGTGCAGGTAGCAAACGCACTCGGCTCCCACATAAATATCCGGTCTTGAGCAGGTGGTTATGGAAGGCGTATTGTCGAGAGTGTCCTTGCCAAGGTCGTAGCCCGTAACCGCAATATCCTCGGGAACCCTTATGCCTAAATCTATAAGAGTATTGGTAAGGGTTATCGCCATAGTATCGTTTCCGCAGACAACAGCTTCAGGTCTTTCAATACTGCCCTCCGCTATATCCTTTGCAATAACCGCTGCAACGCCTGTGCTGTAATCCCCGTAGAAGATGTAGCTGTCGTCGTAGTAAAGCCCCTGCTTGTCCATGGCGTTCTTGTAGCCTGCAATGCGGTTTTCCGAGGCAATATAGCCCTTTGTTCCCGTAAGGCAGTATATTTTCTTCTTGCCGTGGACTTCTATAAGGTGGTTTGTGATATATTCGACTGACTCTATATCCTCCGCCATTATACCCTTTATTCCGTGCTGGTCGCTGTCGTCGATAATAACGGCGCAGCTGTCCGTAAGGGAGTTGATACGGCTGTAAATTTCCTCCTTTGCCCGCATAGACCAGAAGGAATAGCCTACTATTATATATCCGTCAAAGCGCTTTGAGCTTAAGAGATTGTAAATATTCTCCTCGCCTACCTGATGAGCAGACTTTTCATCGGCAAGAGTAAATACCGAAAATACAGCAACATCATAATCAAGCTTTTTTGCCTGCTTTATTATACCCTGAAGTCCCCGGTTATTGAAATAACATTGGGCAAATCCTACAATAACAGCAATAGCTTTTCTTTTTTTCATGCACCGGCTCCTTTCAGAAATTCTTGTTAAATAAGAGGTCAGAGCTTTATATTAAGCTCCCGTCCCGTGGGAATATACTGCTCAACCTTAACGCCGCACTTTTCAAACATCATAGCCGACGCCTTTACTCCGTCGGTGTGGGCGTACTTGTTGTCAAGATACACAATCCGCTTTATTCCGCACTGTATTATTGCCTTTGCGCACTCGTTGCAGGGGAAAAGGGTAACGTAAATCGTAGCGCCGCTTACTCCTCTTATATTGCTGTTGAGTATTGCGTTAAGCTCTGCGTGGCACACAAAGGGGTATTTTGTTTCAAGGGGATTTTCCCCCGCCCTTTCCCAGGGCATATCGTCGTCGTCGCAGCCCGTAGGCATTCCGTTATAGCCTACCGACACGATTTTTCTGTCGGCGTCCACTATACAAGCGCCTACCTGAGTAGAGTTGTCCTTGCTGCGCTGAGCGGAAAGGATAGCAATTCCCATAAAGTATTCGTCCCAGGAAATATAATCGCTGCGTTTCATAATATGCTCCTTTCGGGATTGGATTTATATAGCATTAAGCTATGACCTGAATTAAAGCTTGGTTACTTTTGCCTTTTCAAACATCTCATCTATTCCCTCGGGCTGCTTTGTTGCAAGAGAGCCGATGATTACTGCGAGGAGAGCGATTACGAAGGCAGGAAGCAGAGAGTAGATACCTGTCCAGCCGAAGAAAGCCTCCCAGAGTATAACGGAAGCGCCGCCTGCAATCATACCTGCAACAGCACCCTGAATTGTCATTCTCTTCCAGAAAAGTGAGAGGAGAATTGCAGGACCAAAGGCTGCGCCAAGACCGGACCATGCATAGGAAACAAGTCCCATAACCGAGCTGTTAGGGTCGAGGGCTAAAACGTATGCTATAACCGCAATAATGATAACGGTAATTCTTGAAATCCACATAAGGGTCTTGTCGCTTGCGTCCTTCTTGAAGATTTTGAAAACGTCATTTGTAACTGCGGAGGCAGTAACAAGAAGCTGAGAGTCAGCTGTACTCATAATTGCCGCAAGAATAGCGCAGAGGATAACTCCCGAGAATACTGCGGGGAGCATAGTAGAGGACAGGAACATGAATATCTTTTCTGCGTCGCCTAACTGAGTGAACTTAGCAAGGATTTCCTCGTTTCCGGGAGTATGGAGATAAGCGTAGCCGAGAACGCCTACGAAAACCGCAGCAGCAAGGGTTACAAATACCCAGATTACTGCAATAATACGGGATTTCTTAATCATATCGGCGTCCTTAATCGCCATAAATCTTACAAGGATATGGGGCATACCGAAGTAGCCGAGACCCCATGCAAGACCCGAAACTATTGTCTGCCATGCGATACCGCCATCTTTATTCATAAACATATCGAAGTAGTTTGCGGCAGGGAAGGTTACAGCAGAGAAATCGGGAACGTTTACAAGACATACAATCGGAACGATAACGAGAGCTGCAAACATAAGCATGCCCTGAATAAGGTCTGTCCAGCATACCGCAAGGAAGCCGCCCAGGAAGGTGTAGGAAATGATGATGACTGCGCCTATTGTAAGAGCGAGGGTGTAGTCAAGTCCGAAAACGAAGTTGAAAAGCTTAGCGCCGGAGCTGAAGGCGGAAGCGGTATAAACAAGGAAGAAAACGAAGATTATAGCCGCACAGACAAAGCGTACAACGTAGGAGCTGCTTTTAAAGCGCTTCTGGAAGTATTCGGGGATTGTGATTGAATCTCCTGCGGCAGCAGACATTCTGCGAAGCCTTGAAGCAACCAGCCGCCAGTTAAGGTATGTACCGATAAAAAGACCTATTGCAATCCAGCTTTCGGTAAGTCCCGAAAGGAATACTGCGCCGGGAAGTCCTAAAAGGAGCCAGCCGCTCATATCCGAAGCCTGGGCGGAAATAGCCGTTGCCCATGTGCCAAGCTGACGTCCGCCAAGGAAGTAGTCGCTTACGTTTTTGGATTTCCTGAAGCTGAAAATTCCTATACCTAATATAATAAGGAAGTAAACCACGAAGGCTATCAGGGTAAAGATGTTGAATTCCATATTTTAAAATTTCCTTTCCTATGGCACTACATGCCATTATAAAAATAATAATAACATAAATTTTTCACTTTTGCAAGCCGTTTAAGTGAATATTTAACAATTTTTTCGGCATTTTTCGCTGCAAGGCTCAGAGCTTCTTGCTGACCTCCTTTACAAGACCCACAATGCGGAAGGAGGCTTCCTCCTCCTTTTTAATGCGGCGCACGGGGTAATAGGGGTTGATTGAATGAAGCTCAACCCAGTTTTTGCCGAATTTTACTTTTTTGACATAAGCCTCGTCCTCTATCATAACAACTGCTACGCTGCCGTTTTCAACGCTGTCCTGCTTTTTCACAAGAATACGGTCGCCGTCGTCTATAAGAGGAGCCATGCTGTCCCCCTTGACGTTTATCCAGAGATAGTCGCTCCACTCCCCGCCGTGCTGGATAAAGGTAGGCATATAGCAGACGGCGCAGCTGTCTGCATAGCAGCCAAATCCTGCGCTTGCGCTGTCGAAAACGGGGATACTGAAAATATTATTCTCTATTATCTCCGCTGTTTTTATAGGTGCAGTCCCTGAAATAAGCTGCTCAACCGTAGTATCAAGCCCCTTTGCGAGGGCGTCCAGCTTTTCTACGGGGATACTCTTTATATTTCCTGTTTCATAGCGCTGAATGGTGGACTTGCTGATTCCTGTTTTTTCTGCAAGCTCCTGATATGAAATACCGAGAGCGCTTCTTCTTTGCTTTAATTTTTCGGCTATTATTGCAGTATCCATAAATTTACTTCCTTTCTTAATAATGAAAATTCTTGTAGTACAGCAATAGTATAACACATATTTCCCAAATATGCAACACTTTTTTGAAAATTTTAAAAAAGTTGCGGATATGGGTTGACAAGCGCAAGGATATGTGCTATTATAGCATTGTCCCAGATATGCAACGATTTCACAAAATCCCCGAAATGCAACGGAAAGGAGGAAGCGTGTACAGATGTGAAGACTGCGGAGAAATTCAGGAAAAAACCGCCTACGAGCCTGACCCGGAGGAGGGCGGATTTTCAAGGGTCTGCCGCTTCTGCGGCGGCGGGTATTTAGAAAAAAGCAAAGAAATATGCAGCTGCTGCCACAAACCGTTATTTATTGGCGACAGGGCTTACGAAGCAGAAAACAGGCTGTTTTGCACAGACTGCATAAAAGAAACAGAGATATAAAGAGAAATGAAAGGACGGGAAATGAATATGAACATAAAGGATTTTTTAGCAAGACACAAGACGGCGGACGCCGAGATTAACTCAAAGCTTGAACAGTTAGCGGAGCTTAAAAGCCTTGCCACAAAAATAACGCCCTCGATAAGCCCCGAGGGAAGGGGAAGCGGAAACGTTTCCGACCGCGTGGGACGGACGGTTGCCAAAATAGTGGACCTTGAGCAGGAGATAAACGAGGCGATTGACAGGCTGGTTGATATTAAGCGGGAAACCGAGGATCTGATTAACCTGCTTGAGGACAGCGTTATGAGAACCGTGCTGGAGCGCAGGTACCTGCTTCACGAGAACTGGGAGGTTATTGCGGAGAAGATGGGGTACAGCTGCCGGCATATCACAAGGCTGCATACAGAGGCTTTAGCGGAGCTCCAGCGGCTAAAAAACGCCGCCGAGCCGCCCTTCGCCGCATAGCTTTTCCCAAGGGTATTGATTTGCAGCCCCTTTTGTGGTAGAATAATCTTGCCGGAAGGCATACTACATAATACTAAAAACCATTTAAACTCAGGAAATCTTTGCAAAAATCCGGCACCGCTATCGTCGTCAAAGAAACTTGACGTACATACAGTACGCCTGCGTTTCTTTTCCTCGATATCGATACCGTCTTTCTGCAAATCTTTTCCTTCGTTCAAACGGTTATTAGTATAAGAAGGAGCGTAATGAAATGGACATCAAGGCTAAAATCGACGAGATTGTAAACAAGGTAAAGAGCGACCCGAATTTTGCGGAGGAATTCAAGACAAACCCTGTCAAGGCGGTTGAAAAGATATTGGGAGTTGACCTTCCCGACGACGTTATCAACAACATTATTGACGGAGTAAAGTCAAAGGTTTCCTTTGACGGAATTGCAGGCAAGCTGGGCTGACTGTTCGGCGAAAACAAGTAATACAAATGCGGCGCTGAGGTTTTTAACACCTCAGCGCCGCTTCGCTTGTCGGAACAGCAATTGATAATTGATAATTCATAATTATGGTATCGGCTTCGCCGATTGATTTAAAAAGCAGTATTTCATAATCCGTGCCCGCAGGGCACACCACATTTATTCACTTTCCCAATATTCAATATTCTTTATTCATTAAAAATCAATTTTTCAACCGCCCGTTCCACCCATCTCCTCCACCTTTATTAAAAACCACCACATTTTCCCACCTCCCGCAGTGGAAAAACCGGTAGCTTTTTGGTGAATATCCGAAAATCCCCCGTATTATGTGGTTTCAGCGCCGCTAAGCCACAATATTTTGTGATTATTAACCGGATTATTATATATAACTCTCAAAACAGGAGTTATATTTTTGTTTATGCTGCACAAAAAAGGCGGCTTTTTTTTTATGCTTTTTAACTTCCGAAACGTAAATTTGTCCTTGATTTTTCCTCCGACTCATAGTATAATAATCATAAAGTGGTTTTTTGTCCACTTTTTTGGATAAAAGTTCACTTTTTCACACTTTCAACCAAGTTTTCAACAGGTTGAGGGGTAAAAGGGGTTGAAAAACCGGTTTTGCCTGTTGAAAGTGTGGAAAACTTTCAGAAAAGGAGGTTGAAAAGCTTGATAGGCGAGTTTAAAAGTACCCTTGACGCAAAGGGCAGAATGAATTTCCCCATAAAATTAAGAGAAGAATTCGGCGCAAGCTTTATAATCTCCAAAACAATAGGCGCAGAATGTATAAAGGTATATACCGCCGAGGACTGGGCTGCCCTTGTTGAAAAAATCAAGACAATGCCCCAGACAAGAACCGCTGATATTCAGCGTTTCCTTTTCGGCAGCGCCTTTGAAATTGAGCCGGACAAGCAGGGACGTGTGCTTATTCCTGCACCTTTACGGGAATATGCAGGTCTTTCTACGGACATAGTAATAGTAGGCCTTGTTGGC
>JBJERK010000182.1:0-3111 GCA_051882255.1 Ruminiclostridium sp. | reverse complement strand
GCGGCGCTATAAAGAACGGCGTTCCCGAGGAAACGGCAATCGAAATCTTCGAGGATATGTCCTCCTTTGCAACCTACGCCTTCAACAAGTCTCATGCCGCCGCCTACGCCTTTCTTGCCTACCAGACCGCCTATCTGCGCTGTCACTACTACAAGGAATATATGGTTGCCCTTATGACCAGCGTGCTTGACCAGCCGGGAAAGGTGCTTGAATACATTTCCGACCTTAAAGCTAAGGGTATTGCAGTCCTGCCGCCGGATATAAACAGGAGTGAAATGAGCTTTTCTATTGAGGACAGGAATATCCGCTACGGTCTGCTTGCAATTAAAAACATTGGCAGAGGCTTTATTAACGATATTCTTAGAAAACGCTCCGAAAAGCCCTTTTCCGATATAGTTGACTTTATTAAGCGTATGCAGGGCGGCGATATGAACAAGAGAGCTTTAGAAGCCCTTATAAAGGCAGGCGCTTTCGACAGCCTGCCACATAACCGCCGTCAGCTTCTTACCTCTTACGAGCATATCTACGATTCGGCGGCGGAGGACAGAAGCCGCAACCTTGAGGGACAGCTTGGCTTTTTCGACTACGTCGAGGAAAGCGGGGGAGATATGGTTATCCCCGAAATGGAGGAGTTTACGAAAAGCCAGCTTATGAAGCTTGAAAAGGAGGCCTTCGGCTTTTACGCTACAGGACACCCACTTGACGGCTTTGATAAATATATCCGCCTTAATGGTCTTAAGCATGCTGCCGATATAACGGGAGAGCGGGGAAGCGCCGAAATAAAGGAGGGTGCGAGGGTAAGCCTTATTCTCCTGCTTACGGGAAAGAAAATGCACATAACGAAAAATAATAAGCAGATGTGCTTTGCCGCCTTTGAGGACGGAACAGGAGAGATAGAGGGCATAGTTTTCGACGATGTTTACGCAAAAAGCGCTGCGCTTTTGTCTGCACCCGAAATGCCCCTGCTTGTATATGGAACTGTTTCCCTGTCATCATCGGGGGAGGAACAGCCGAAAATAATCGTGAACAGGATTGAAAAGGCGGAAAACCTGCCCGAATGTAATTACAGCACTCTTTTTATACGCCTTGCCAGCACCGATACTGCAAAAATCAGTCAGGTTGCAGAAGTACTTCGGGGTAAGGGCGGAAGCGAGCAGGTAAGACTTGCATTCAGCGACACGAAAAGCGTTTCTGCAATAAATAATGTTCCGAACGTAAATATTACAAAAGAAATTATGGAAAAATTGACGAAAATTTGTGGAAAAAGTAATATTATAGTTAAATAATTGGCTTTTCTGCAAAATAGGGCTTGACGTTTTCGTGCTATTATTGTACAATATGTTATGTATGATGTAATAAAATAATACAGCTTATGTGTATTATTTAAACATTAGGGAGGATTATTACAATGAAGAAGATTGGCGTATTAACAAGCGGAGGCGACGCTCCGGGAATGAATGCCGCTGTAAGAGCGGTTGTAAGAGCGGCTATCCACAAGGGAATGGAAGTTGTCGGCATTTACAGAGGCTACAACGGCCTTATCAACGGCGACATCAGACCCCTTGACGAGAGAAGCGTTTCCGATATTATCCAGAGAGGCGGTACGGTGCTTTATACCGCAAGATGCCTTGAATTCAAGGAAAGACCCGGCGTTCTCAAGGCTAAGCAGACCTGTATCGACAACGGAATCGAGGGTATTGTTGTAATCGGCGGCGACGGCTCCTTCAGAGGTGCTGCTGACCTTTCCGCAGAGGGAATCCTTTGCATAGGCTTACCCGGAACAATCGACAACGATATTGCTATGACCGAATACACAATCGGCTACGATACCGCTATGAATACAGCTATGGAGCTTATAGACAAGCTTGAGGATACAGCTTCTTCCCACGACCGCTGCTCCGTTGTAGAGGTTATGGGCAGACGTGCGGGCTATATTGCACTTAACACAGGTATCGCTTGCGGAGCTACCGCAATTTTCACTTCCGAAATGCCTTACGATATTGAAAATGCAGTAAAGAAGATTAACGCTTCCCGTGCAACAGGCAAGAACCACTTTATCGTTGTTGTTTCCGAGGGCGTTGGCAATACACAGGAAATTGCAAAGGAAATCGAAGAGAGAACAGGCATTGAAAGCCGTGTTACAATCCTTGGTCACGTTCAGAGAGGCGGCTCGCCCACACTTCGTGACAGAGTTGAAGCAAGCAAGATGGGCTATTACGCTGTTCAGCTCCTTGAACAGGGCATTGGCAACAGAGTCGTTGGCTTAAAGCACGGCGAAGTTATCGACGTTGACATTCAGGAAGCCCTGAAGATGAAAAAGGAATTCCCCGCTGACCTTTATAAGATGGCGGACGAAATCAGCTTCTAAATTTTTAGAGGTAAGGAAGCTCTGATTAAATCCGGTGTGCAGATTGCGCCGCAGATTTTTCGTCAGATTGTGCAAATTGAGCGCAGGCGGGCTTTGTGCCCGTCAAGCGAAAGTTTGTGCAATATGGCGGAAAAGATGCAAGCAAGATGTGCGCCGAGCCGTCAGGCGGGATTTAATCAGTGCTTCCTTAATACAGAGTAGGAAACTGCGCGTTAAGTGCGCTGCGAACGGAGAGTTGGCGCAGCGACGAAAAGCACCGGATGCTTGCGGTGCGGTTTCCGCATCTCGCTGTACATATAAGTAAATAAGTTGCCGTAACTTATCCGCTTTTTATGTATATGCACGGTAAAAAGAGGATAAGTCTGAATAAAATTCAGCACCACCGTGTTCATAAAATTATGCTATGTGAACACGGTTTCCTCATAAAGAAAGGAATGGCTGTTATGGCAATCTTAAAAATGTTCAAAAAATCTGCGATGGAGCTTAAAACCCTTCGGTGCATAACCGTAACCGGCGTGCTTATCGCTCTTGACTTAGCGCTTAAGACCGTTACTATCAATCTTGAGGCTTCCCTTAAGATAAGCTTTGCGTTTATCGCTCTGGCTGCTATCGGTATGCTTTTCGGACCTACGGTTTCTCTTTTGGCAGGCGTAATTACCGACGTTTTAGGCTTCTTTATGTACCCTCAGACAGGCGCCTTCAATCCCTTTTTTACGCTTATTGAGGCAGTAGGCGGTATGCTT
>JBJERK010000181.1:0-3118 GCA_051882255.1 Ruminiclostridium sp. | reverse complement strand
TATGCTTGTCAGGAATTTGAAAAGGTTGGAATTCGGGGCTATGTTGCCGATTATGTCTATGACTATACATGTATGGAAACCCTACAAGGACTGTCCATTCCCGAGCTCACCTCTCTGGAAGGAAGTATCTGGCGAAGCAGATATGAAGATCCCATGGATTTGGAGGTTTTAGGTCTTGATGACACTATATGGCCGAAAAACTTTGAGCGAATGGAGCAGTTTATTACGGACGTGAACCTTACCCCCGATGTTCTGCAGCTTGGCTATGACCAAGCAGTTAATATGTTCACGAGTGGCAAGGCCGCTATAATCGGCGGCACCGCCGGATATGTGCCGGCTTTCCGGAATCAGGGTATGGACGCTGTTCTTCTGCCATACTTCGGGCAGAACGGAGAGCAGTGGCTGATGACTACTCCAAACTTTCAGGTGTCGCTGAACCGCAACCTGGAAAATGACGAAACACGTCTGAAAAAAGCAATGAGGGTTCTGAATGTTATGCTCTCGGAGGAAGCGCAGAATGTACTTGCCAATGGGGAGAGTGTTCTGAGCTACAGTCGGAATGTAGACATGTACCTTTCGGAGCATCTGACAAATCTGGAACCAATCATTGAACAGAACCACATGTATATCCGAATTGCCTCCAACGACTTCTTTGCTGCGTCCAAGGACGTTGTCTCGAAGATGATTTCGGGCGAATACAACGCACAGCAGGCTTACGAGGCATTCGACGCACAGCTTAAACAACCCAAGGAAGCTACCGCACAAACGATACTTACTGTTGACCGAGATTATTCAAATGTTTTCCACAAAAACGGCGGTAATGAAAGCTATTCCGTAATGGCTAATACCTTGAGAACCTACTACGGCAGCGATGTGCTTGTTGCGCCCTGCAACAGCTTTACAGGCTCCGTTTTCAAGGCTGAATACAGCGAGAAAATGACAGGCAATATGGTTATGCCCAATGCACTCTGCGCTTGGCAGAGCGAAATGACGGGCGCACAGGTTAAGGAATTCGTCAGATTGTTTGTGGAGGGCTACGAGGGCGGAATTACTCCCTTCAACCTCGGCTCTCTGCCAATCGTGAGCGGTATTTCTGTCAAGGTTAAGGAAAACGAGGGGAAATATACTCTCCGTAGTGTAACAAAAGACGGCAAGGAAATAAGCGACGACGAAGTATTCAAGGTAACAGCCCTCAGCAAAGCCTCCTATTTCAGCTCAATACTAAAGGACGAAAGCTTTGAGTTCGTAGAGGAAGAAGACGCACTAAGACCTGCGTTTACGGAATACATCAAGAACGGCGGCAAATTAGCCGAGCCTGCCGATTATATTGCTGTTCAGTAAAAAATCTCAATTAAAACTGCGGAAAGGGGGATATGAGAAGTGAAGAAACGGATATTGTATATAGCCCTTGCCTGCGTTCTGGTCTTATCTGTAATATCTGCGGTTTGTATCCACTATTCCTACTTTGTATCCCAAACAATACGTAATGAAAGCGTCTCCCACCTGTCGGAGATTTTTCACCAGTCAAGCAATTCTCTAAACAAAATCATAACACAGTCAAGAAAGAACTTACACCTCTGGGCTGACTATTTGCTGGACGTTTCGGACGAAAGTGAAATTGATGATTTCTTATCCCACGCACAGGAAGAAACGAAATTCACCGATTTCTTCTTCATATCAAGGGAAGGAAACTACCTTACCAAAAATGAAGAAAATGGATACCTTGACCTGAAAGACGAAATGTCAAAGGTATTTATTGAGGGCGATGATGTAATCCTTAATTCGGTTATTCCGGGAAAGCCACAGATAATGGTATTTATTTCCCCTGCCGCAAAGGGAACCTACAAGGGTTTTGAGTATGAAGCAATAGCTATAAGCTTCAACAACTCCGATATAGTAAACGCCCTTAAAATATCCGCCTTTGAGGGACATTCGAGCAGCTATATAATTCATTCCGACGGTCGGGTAATTGTAGATAATGCCGCAGATAATCAGAAGGAAATTTATAACCTCATTGCTGCGCTTAAAAATTATTCGGATTTGAAAGGTGATGAGCTGAACAAAATCAAACAGGATTTCATTGACGGTAATTCCGGCTCAGCCGTAACACGGCTCGGGGAGAGAGACTATTACTGCATATATGAATCAGCCGACTTTGATGATTGGATGTTTGTTGGTTTGGTGCCGACTGATATAGTAAACGCAAGTATGAACAAGCTGCAATCAAGCACTATGGTTCTTGTTGCGGGTATTACAATAAGCCTTGCAGCAGCGATGATTGCGTTTATTCTCTGGCAGAACAGGCAGAAGCTGAAAAGCAAGGAAACGCAGCTTCTCTATCGTGACGAGCTGTTTTCTACGCTCTCCGTCAATGTCGATGATGTGTTCCTTATGCTGAACTCCGAAGATATGAGAGTTGACTATATCAGCCCCAATATTGAAAAGCTGGTTGGCATACCCGAAAAGCAGGCTCGTTTGGATATTCACGCGCTGGATAGTCTTGTTCAAGACGATAATACTATTCGTGTGCTTGACAAGCTGCCGGACATAAAACCGGGCGAACAATTTGAATTGGACAGAGAGTATCTCCATCAGAAGACGAATGAAGTGCGATGGTTTCACGTTATCGCCCTTTGCAGAGATATTAAGGGCGAGAAGAAATATATCCTTGTTCTGTCCGACCGCACAAAAGATAAGAAGATAAACCAGGCTCTTGAGGACGCTGTTAATTCGGCAGAGAGCGCAAACAGAGCAAAGAGCACCTTCCTTTCAAATATGTCCCACGATATACGCACTCCTATGAATGCAATTATCGGTTTTACAACGCTTTTAGGCACAAACACAGGCGACGAGGAAAAGGTAAAGGATTATGTAGCCAAGATACTGGCGTCCAGCAACCACCTGCTTTCGCTTATCAATGATGTGCTTGATATGAGCCGTATCGAAAGCGGAAAAATTCATCTTGAAGAAACCGAGGTTAATCTTTCGGATACTCTTCACGACCTTAAAACCATTATTGGCGGTCAGATAAACGCAAAACAGCTTGAACTGTATATGGATACCCTCGATGTTGTCAACGAGAATGTCTATTGCGACAAGGTAAGGCTTAATCAGGTGC
>JBJERK010000180.1:0-3134 GCA_051882255.1 Ruminiclostridium sp. | reverse complement strand
AGGGGATAGACGAAAAATCCTGCCGGGGCTGTTGTTTTTTCTTTTTGTGCAGTCCATCTTCTGACAGATTATGACGAAAAATGTCAAATTCTGCATATTGTATTGATTTTTTTGGATAAAGCTGGTAAAATAGTCAACTCCTGCCCCCAAAAAGAAAAACCAAAACAGCCGCCCCTGCATTCCTGCAAAGGCGGCTTTTGCCGTTTATATAGCTATCAGAAGAATATACGCTCTTCGATATACTTCCTTACTTCCTCAATCGGTATTCTTACCTGCTGCATTGAATCTCTCTCACGAACAGTAACGCACTTGTCGTTTTCGCTGTCGAAGTCGTAGGTGATGCAGAAGGGCGTTCCGATTTCGTCCTCACGTCTGTATCTCTTGCCGATTGCTCCCGCGTCGTCATAGTCAACGGGGAAGTACTTGCAAAGCTCGTCAGCAAGCGCCTGTGCAGGCTCGGCAAGCTTCTTCGAAAGGGGCAGAACTGCCGCCTTTATAGGAGCTAAGAAGGGGTGGAAGTGAAGAACTGTTCTCGAAGTTCCGTCCTCTAAGGCTTCCTCGTCATAAGCTTCTGTTACAACTGCAAGGAACAGACGTTCTACGCCCAGAGAAGGCTCAATAACGTAGGGAACGTACTTTTCCCCTGTTTCCTGGTCGAAGTATTCAAGCTTCTGACCGCTGGTCTTGATGTGCTGGTTAAGGTCGTAGTCGGTTCTGTCAGCAACTCCCCAAAGCTCGCCCCAGCCGAAGGGGAAGAGGTACTCAAAGTCGGTTGTAGCCTTTGAGTAGAAGCAAAGCTCCTCGGGGCTATGGTCGCGAAGACGGAGGTTTTCTTCCTTTATATTAAGGGAGAGCAGCCACTTCTTGCAGAAATCCTTCCAGTAGTAGAACCAGTCAAGGTCTGTACCGGGCTTGCAGAAAAATTCAAGCTCCATCTGCTCAAATTCCCTTACACGGAAGATAAAGTTGCCGGGGGTAATCTCGTTTCTGAAGGACTTACCTACCTGTCCTACGCCGAAGGGGATTTTCTTTCTTGTGGTACGCTGGATATTGCCGAAGTTTACGAAGATACCCTGTGCGGTTTCGGGGCGTAGGTAAAGCTCAGACTTGCTGTCCTCGGTTACGCCCTGGAAGGTCTTGAACATAAGGTTGAACTGGCGTATATCGGTAAAGTCCGACTTGCCGCAGTTGGGGCAGACGATACCCTTTTCCTTGATATAGTCGGTCATCTGCTGATTTGTCCAGCCTGCAACGTTTGTGCCGTCAAAGTCCTCGATAAGATTATCCGCTCTGTGACGGGTCTTGCAGGACTTACAGTCCATAAGCGGGTCGGAGAAGCCGCCGATATGTCCGGAAGCAACCCATGTCTGGGGGTTCATAAGGATAGCGCTGTCAAGACCTACGTTGTACTTGTTTTCCTGTACGAATTTCTTTGTCCATGCCTTCTTGATGTTGTTCTTAAGCTCAACGCCGAGAGGACCGTAATCCCATGTATTCGCAAGTCCGCCGTAAATCTCGCTTCCGGGGTAGATAAAGCCTCTGCCCTTACAGAGAGCAACCAGCTTATCCATAACTTTTTCTGTGTTCTTCATAAAAAATTCCTTTCGGTTTATTTTGGTGCAGTAAATTTAATACCAGCATAGTCGATAAAGCCACTTTCAGACTGGCTAGAAGGCGTCAGATGCTAGGAAACCGCATAACGGCTAGGCTTTGTGCCTGCCGTTATGTGGTTGACGACGCAGATGACGTCTTATAGCCGGTCTGAAATTACTCCACAACCTGTGTCCAGTTAAACTCATCCTTAATTCTTCCCCACTGGATTCCTGTAAGGGTATCATAGAGCATCTGTGAAATTTCGCCGATTTCGCCGCCATTTACCGGCATTACAAGGTCGCCGTACTTAAGCTCGCCGATAGGAGAAATAACTGCGGCTGTACCTGTGCCCCATGCTTCTTCAAGCTTGCCTGCCTTGAAGGCTTCAACAAGCTCGTCGATAGAAAGTCTGCGCTCGGAAACCTTATAGCCCTTTGCCTTTAAAAGCTCGATTATGGACATTCTTGTGATACCGCCTAAAATAGAGCCTAAAAGTGCAGGAGTTACTATTTCTCCGTCAATCTTGAAGAATACGTTCATAGCGCCTACTTCTTCGATATACTTTCTCTCTACGCCGTCAAGCCAGAGAGTCTGTATGTAGCCCTGCTCAGCAGCCTCTTCCTGTCCCTTAAGGGAGATAGCGTAGTTAGCGCCTGCCTTTGTGAAGCCTGTACCGCCGATAACTGCACGGACATACTTCTGCTCAACGAAAATCTTAACGGGAGCAAGTCCGTTGGGGTAGTAAGCGCCTACGGGAGAGAGGATAATAGCGAAAATGAGGTGCTTTGCGGGGTGAACGCCAACGTGTGCGTCGGTTGCGAAAACATAGGGTCTGATATAAAGGGAAGTGCCCTCTGCGGTAGGAATCCAGTCGCTGTCAACCTTTACAAGCTCCTTGATTGCCTTAAGAGCAAATTCCTCGTCAATTTTCGGTATGCAGAGACGTTCGCAGGAAACGTTGAGTCTTGCCATATTCTTCTCGGGGCGGAAAAGCTGAATTTTTCCCTCTGCTGTGCGGTAAGCCTTAAGTCCCTCGAAAACCTCCTGACCGTAGTGGAGAACCATAGCGGCAGGGTCAAGCTCAAAGGGGCCGTAGGGAACTATTCTCGGGTTGTGCCAGCCCTCGCCCTCGTCATAGTTCATAATGAACATGTGGTCGGTATAGTAGTTGCCGAAGCCTAACTTGTTCTGGTCGGGCTTCTGTTTTGGTGCAGTAGTGCGTGTTACTTTGATTTCCATAGTTGTACCTTCCTTTATTTTCCGCCTGTCCTTGGGGCAGGACATTATTATCTTATATTATAGCATTTTTTAACGGCTTTGTAAATATGATTTGGAAAAAACTTGCTGTATATTGTTAATTTTAAGCTGAAATCGCCCCGCAGTACTTCTGCGGGGCGTTAAGAATAATGCAGAACCGATTTCAGATACCGCCGCAAAGCGGCGCACCAAAATTATTCACTATTCATTATTCATTATTCAATTCTTACTCAATACGTCCCGCTCTGCTCTCCTTGAGTATAACGTCATGAGAGCCGCCCTCA
>JBJERK010000179.1:0-13026 GCA_051882255.1 Ruminiclostridium sp. | reverse complement strand
GAGGGAGTAAACCTGTCCGTCAAGGGTTACGCATACGCCCTTCTGACAGTTGGACATACAGAAGGTTCCGCTCAGTTCGATTTTTTCCGAAAGATTGTTCTTTGCAATAAGGGACTGAAGCTTTTCAACAACCTGTCTTGAGCCTTTGAGGTGGCAGGAGCTGCCGATACATACGGTAATTTTCATTTTGTTATTCCTTTCGTCGTTAGCCTTTTGTTGTATGTTGCCTTTATCGTGACGCCATTTCAAAAAGCGCCTTTTTGTCGTGTTCGAGAGCGTCAACCGAGAGAGCCGCCGCAACCATAGGTATCCAGCTTCTCACATATTCCTCCGAGGTTCCGCTTTTTTCGCAGTATATTTCAAGGTATCTTGTTGCAAGCTCGTACTTTTCGTCCAGTACAAAGCGTATGCAGGTGTTTGCAACGTCAGCGGAGGCGTTGCCCTGGGCGGCGTGTGACCAGTCCAGAATGTACGCCTTGCCCTCGTCGGTTATAATGATATTTTCGGGTCTGAGGTCGCCGTGACAGAGCTTTGTATGTTTCGGCATAGCTTCAAGGCGGGTATGCATACCGTAGCGGACGGTGGCACTCAGCTGTGAGCCGCAGATTTTTCTTGAAAGCCTGTCCGTAACCTTTGAGAGACGGCGGCAGGTCTTGCTGCTGATTTCAAGCTGGATAGCCGCTAAAAGTTCAAGATATTCCTCGGTTTTATCCGGATTATCCTCCATTAGCCTTGCAAGGCTATTTCCCCGGATAAAGTCGGTAACAATCGCCCATTTCCCGTCGATGACGTGAATATCCTTTATGGGCGGCACGAGCAGTCCTGTTTCCTCGGCTCTGGAGTGGTTGGCTGCTTCTCCGAGAATATCCGCCTTTGGGTAGCCCTCGGCGAAAACCTTTACTGCGTACTGTCCGTCACGGTAAACAGTCTTGTTGCTTCTTACGGCAATAATTTTATCAAGCTTCATAGGCTTTTTTCTCCTCTCTTTTGTCGTGTTTTGGAACAATAATTTTTGCAGTTTTGTCCGTCTTTGTTAATATTATAACAAAGTGTATATTATATGTAAAATGCTAAATGAACATAGCGGTTATATGATTTTTATATAACCGAAAACAGAACAGAAAAATCTCCTTTTTATAACTCTATGTTACAACAGCGGCTTATTTTTGTCAAGAGATTTGTACTAACAAAAACGCATATTTTTTCCAAAAATAAAGCCCGCAGGTGTTTCAAGCCTGCGGGCGTAAAATCGGTATAAAATTGCTGTAAAATTTACTCTTTCTCATTAATAATATCCGTGACTTCGCTTGTCTTTTCCACAAAGCAAAGCCCGTCCTCACGGTACAGAATATACACCTTTTCTCCTTTTTCGATAACCGAGCCGTTTACGGATACTGCATTAAAATCGTAGCTTCTTTTCTCGTAAACAACCGTAACTGAGCCGTATCCCTCCGGAGTTATCTTTTCGGTGCAGGTAGCCTCATACCCCGAAATATCTGTTTTTTCCGAAAGAATATCCCCTGAAATAGCGGTAAAAAAGGGCTTTATTATGTGCATTACCAGAAAATTCACGCCGCAGCCGAACATTACCGAGCAGGGAAAGGCGATAAGACCGTTTATGTCAAGCAGCTTCATAAATATCCCGAAAATCCCCAGCGCTGCACCGAAAACAAAGAGCATTGTGAGATTATGTGGAATAAAGTCCTCAATCGGAATAAGCTTTCCCTTTATGTTATGAAGCCGCCCCTCCATTCCGAAGGAGGGAATTTTCATCATATACCGCAGTATCATATCGGCGGTAAAGCCCACTATGCAGACCACCGCAGCGACTGTATAAAATATCATTCTTCTTCCTTGCGCTCTAAGATTTCAAACCTTAGCTTTCCTATTCTCAGCTCTTCAAGGGAAATAACCGTAATTCTGAAATCCTCGGTAGTTACCGACTCGTTTTCCTCCGGTATCCTTCCGAAAAGCTCGAAAATCCAGCCGCCTACCGTGTTGCAGTCGGAGTCAATCCGATAGCTCTTGTCACGGCTTTCAAAATAGCGGTTGAAGTCGTTTTTCGGCACGTCGCCTCTTGTTTCAAATACAGTTTCGCTCTTGAAGGTAACAGGCGCCTTTACCTCGTCGCTTTCGTCCCAGATTTCGCCCACAAGCTCCTCTAAAATATCCTCAAGGGTAACAATACCCTCCGTTCCGCCGTACTGGTCAACCACAACCGCAAGATGTATCTTGCAGCGCTGCATCTGCTTTAAAACGTCGGAAATTTTCAGAAGGCTCGGGATATGGAGAGTGTCCTGTAAAATATCACGAAGATAAAAGCTTTCGCCCCTTACCAGCTTTTCAAAAAAGTCCTTCTGTGTGATAACTCCGATAATATGGTCGATAGTCTTTTCATAAACGGGGATTCGGGAGTATTCCTCGGTAAGAAAAAGCTCCTTAAGCTTCTCAATATCCGAGTTTATCTCAACTGCAACCACATTAACACGGGGAGTAAGTATCTCGGAAACAAGGGTTTCGTCAAAAACAAGTGCGCTTCTTACGAGGTCGCTTTCCTGCTCCTCAAGAACTCCCTCGTCCTCAATTTCGTCTATTATGTGCATAAGCTCCTGCTCGGTCATACTTACTTCCTTTTTCTTGCAGAACAGCTTTGTTGCAAGTCGCTGGAGCAGGAGGAAAACTGCTGAAAGAGGCGTAAAAATAACGATAAGAAACTTCATAATCCCGCTTATAGCGCAGGCAAAGCTTTCCGCATGAGCCTTTGAAAGGGTTTTCGGCAGTATTTCTCCGAAAATCAGAACCACAATAGTTACTGCCGCAGTAGAAATAAGCGAGCCGTTCTCAGCGCCGAATACAGCAATGCACATAACCGTTGCCAGCGATGAGGTCAGGATATTTACGATATTGTTTCCCACAAGAATTGTGGTAAGGGTCTTGTCGAAGCCCGAAATTATGTCAAGCGCCCTTTTAGCAGACCTTTTTCCCTCGTCTGCCTTGCTTTTAAGGCGTATTCTGTTGGCGCTTGTGTAGGCAGTTTCCGCTGCCGAGAAGAACGCAGACATAAAAATAAGTACTATTATGAATATCAGCGTTCCTATATGTTCTTCCATGGTTATTCCTTTCTGTTGTACCAAAAAATGCTATATATAATATATTATTGCATATTTACGTCATTATGTCAAGCATGACAGCGGGCTTATGCAGAAAACCTGCCCGCAAAGCTTCCTGCACAAAAATCTTTCGTAAACTTTGCATAAAAACTTTTCGTACTATTGACAATATTTTAAATATACTGTATAATATTTGTAGTTATATGATTTGCGCCCGTTAAGGGTGCAGGAAAGGACTTGCTATGGAAATGCAGGAAAAGCGGGAATATGTAATTGCGGTGGACTCGACTTCGGATATGCACAAGGAATATTACGAGGAGAACAATATTCTGCTGATTGGTATGCAGTACACCATAAACGATAAGGAATACGTTCAGTTCAGCGATAACTGCCTTCAGACAAAGGAGTTTTACGATATGGTAAGGGCAGGAGCTATGCCGAAAACCTCACAGATTTCCTACGAGCGCTTATCACAGCTTTTCGAGAGCGTGGCGCAGCAGGGAAAGGACGTTTTCTACCTCAGCTTTTCCTCTCAGCTCAGCGGTTCCTATCAGACAAGCCTGCTTGCGGCAAAGGATATTATGGAGAAGTACCCGGATTGTAAAATCAGCGTGGTTGACTCGATTTCCGCCTGCACGGGTGAGGGACTTCTGCTTCATAAGTGCGTGCAGAAGCGGGACAGCGGCGCTGACCTTGATGAATTGACACGTTACGCCGAGGAGCTTAAGGGCAGAGTTGTTCACCTTTTCACCGTTGACGACCTGAACCACCTGCACCGCGGCGGACGGCTTTCAAAGCTTTCTGCGGTTTTCGGGGGAATGCTGGGTATAAAGCCGGTACTGTTCTTTAACGAGTTAGGACAGCTTCTCCCCTACTCAAAGGTAAGGGGCAGGAGGCAGTCCCTTGAAGCTATGGCAAAGCAGATGCTTAAAACCTATATCCCAGAGGAAAATGAAGAGATTTTTATAAGCAGCGGCGACGCAGACGCAGATGCTCATTACCTGGGCGAAACGATACAGAAGCTTATACCCGGGGTAAAGAAGATTACCTACGGCGATATAGGCGCAGTTATCGGCGCACATTCGGGACCGGGAACTGTAGCGCTGTTCTATATAGGTAAGGACAGGCAGACGGTAGTGATTTAAAACACAATATTGCAGCCCGCAGGGAACAGGATTTCCTGCGGGCTGTTTTTGTTTCTCCTGCGGGCATTTCTGCACCAAAACCGCCAAAAAGCATAAACTAAAAGGAGAGCAAGTAGTATTTCTTTTGTTCTGAAAGGACTGATTTTATGAACACATCCGTTGTGATTCTTAATTCTTATACTGCCGCAAAAAAGGCGGCGAGGTATCTCTCCTCGGTTAAAATCCCCGCAAGGGTTGAAAAGGTAAGCGGTTTTAAGGGCGGCTGCGCCTACGGGGTAAGAACGGCGGAGGAGCCTGAAAAGGTATGCCGTATGCTGGCGGTAATCGGAGTAAGCTGCCGGGGTACTGTCAGCGACGGTTAGCGGAAAGGCGGGGGTTGAATGATATATTTCGATAATGCGGCAACCACCTATCCAAAGCCGCCCTCCGTGATAGCGGCAATGTCCCGTGCCCTCGTCCGCTACGGGGCAAACCCTGGCAGAGCAGGTCACGCAATGTCCCTTGAAACAGCGGAGGCAGTCTATACCGCCCGTGAAAAATGCGCTGATTTTTTTGGTGCAGAAGTTGAAAACACCATATTTATGCCTAACTGCACCTACGGACTGAATACTGCAATAAAGGGTATTCTTGAGCCGAAATCCCATGTTGTTATGAGCGATATTGAGCATAACGCCGTACTCCGCCCCGTGTACGCATGCTCAAAGACAATGGGCGTTACCTATTCCTTTGCGCCTACGGGGGAAAACGACGAGGAAACCGCCGCACAGTTTGAACGGCGGATAAACAGGAACACAAAGGCGGTTATCTGTACTCTTGCAGGCAACGTTACAGGAAAAATCCTGCCTGTAAAGCGTATAGCGGAATTGTGCAAAGCACGTAACATCTGCTTTATCGTTGACGCCGCCCAGGGCGCAGGAGTTCTGCCCCTGTCCCTCTCCGACGGCATAAATATCATCTGCGCCGCAGGTCACAAGGGGCTTTACGGACCTATGGGCACGGGGCTTATGCTTACCGACGGGAAATACCGCCTTAAAACCCTTATCGAGGGCGGAACAGGAAGCGCTTCAAAGGAGCTTAGCCAGCCCGAATTTCTCCCCGACAGGTTTGAAAGCGGCACGATAAATACCGCCGGAGCGATTTCCCTTGGTGCAGGAGTGGATTTTGTGGAGAAGAAGGGGCTTGACGTGATTTACAATCACGAGATGGGGCTTTGCCGTAAATTTTTTGCGGAAATGCAGAAAATCAAAGGCGTTAAGCTGTATAGTCCTTCCTTTGGAGCAGGCTATGCTCCCGTTATCCCCTTTAATATCGGCGAAAAGCCCTCGGAGCAGACCTCGGAGGAGCTGAGCGAGGCGGGCTTCGCCCTTCGGGGCGGCTTCCACTGCGCTTATCCAGCCCACAGAAAAATAGGAACCTCGGAGCAGGGCGCTGTGCGCTTTTCTCCCTCGGTTTTCAGCACTGCGGCGGAGGTTATGGCGCTGGTTAAGGCGGTTGGAAGGATTGCGGCGAAAAGTCAATGAAAACAGCTATGATAGGAACAGATTAAGCGGCACAGCAGAACAGATAATAACGTTTTGCCTGTGCCGCTGTTTTTAAGGCCACACCGCATAATTATTGTCGTGCGATTACGCAGTCAGATTTTTCGTCAGATTGTACAGAAATTTTGCAGGCATACTAACGTATGTCAAGAAATTTCTGTGCAAGATGACGGAAAATATGCAAGTAAGCGTGCGGCAAAGGCGGCAGCCGCTAATTGTGCGGTGTTGCCTTTATGTTGCAGAAACGGTAAAAATATGGTAGAATTGTTTTACAGTAAGTAAAGGAACGGTAGATAAGATGGAGTATGACGTAATAGTAATAGGCGCAGGAGCGGCGGGCATGACTGCCGCAATAGCTGCTGCACAATACGGCGCAAAAACAGCGGTTATCGAGCCCAACGAAAAGGTGGGCAGGAAGCTTGCAATCACGGGAAAGGGTCGCTGCAACGTTACCAACAATTCTGACAACGAAACGATAATGAAAAATATCCCCCGCAATCCCCGCTTTATGTACAGCTCTCTTTCCGCTTACTCTGCGGCTGACGTTATGGATTTTTTTGAGCAGGAGGGCGTACCCCTTAAAACCGAGCGTGGAAACAGGGTTTTTCCCGTTTCGGACAAGGCTTACGATATAGTTGACGCTCTTTTTATGAAAATGAAGCGTTGCTCAGTAAATCTTATCCGTGGCAGGGCAAGGGAGATTTCCGCAGAAGAGGGCGCTGTTATCGGAGTAGTAACCGACAAGGGCTTTATAGCCGCAAAAAAGGTTATCCTCGCCACAGGCGGCGCTTCATACCCCGTAACAGGCTCAACAGGGGAGGGCTATAAAATGGCAAGACAGCTGGGACATACCGTAACGCCGCTGAAGCCCTCCCTTGTGCCTCTTGAAACCGAGGAGGACTGCGCTGTTATGATGGGGCTTAGCCTTAAGAACGTTACCCTTTCGGTGCGGGACAACAGCCGCAAAAAAACAGTTTTCAGCGAAATGGGAGAAATGCTTTTTACACATTTCGGCATATCAGGTCCTCTTGTGCTTAGCGCAAGCTCCAATATGGAGGAAATTACTGCGGGGAAATATACGGCGGTAATCGACCTTAAGCCCGCTTTGTCTTTGGAA
Source organism: Ruminiclostridium sp. (assembly GCA_051882255.1). Taxonomy (GTDB): domain Bacteria; phylum Bacillota; class Clostridia; order Oscillospirales; family Ruminococcaceae; genus Ruminiclostridium_E. The sequence goes on along the minus strand of JBJERK010000179.1, from coordinate 6,116 downwards.
CAGCTTGAAGCCCGTCTGCTCCGGGATTTTGAGGAGCGGAAGAATATGCAGCTTTCAAACGGGCTGAGAAAACTGCTGCCCGAGAAAATCATACTGCCCCTATTAAAAAAAGCGGGAGTTTCCCCCGAAAAGCAGATAAATTCCGTAACAAGAGCCGAGAGGGCGGCAATCTGCGCTGCCGTAAAGGGCTTTTCCCTGTCGGTTACGGGCTACCGTCCAATTGAAGAAGCAATCATCACCGACGGCGGAATTTCCGTAAAGGAAATAAACCCGAAAACTATGGAGTCAAAGCTTATAGGCGGACTTTATTTTGCAGGAGAAATTATTGACGTTACAGGCTTTACCGGCGGCTTTAATCTGCAAATCGCCTTTTCAACGGGTCACGCCGCAGGAACAGCGGCGGCTCAGTCGCTGTAACTATTTGCAGCAAACACTTTAACACTTTGCACAGAAAGCTTGCATTATCTGGCAGAATATGCTATAATATTCACAAGTAAACATACTTCGGGACTGAGCCTGCGCTGTCCGAAGCCGTTATCAGTATTACGCAGGCATAAGGCACGACTGCCCCCGTTACGGGCTGTCGGCTTCAACAGAAAGGAATGGTCATAAAAATGGCAAAGCTTATGCTTGGCAATCAGGCTGTTGCCCGTGGTCTTTACGAAGCGGGCGTACAGGTCGTTTCAAGCTATCCCGGAACACCCAGTACCGAAATTACCGAGGCTGCTTCGGGCTACAACAAGGAAGAAATGTATTCGGAATGGGCGCCTAACGAGAAGGTAGCCTGCGAGGTAGCTATCGGCGCTTCAATTGCAGGAAAAAGAGCCTTCTGCGCTATGAAGCACGTTGGTCTTAACGTAGCGGCAGACCCGCTTTACACCGCCTCCTACACAGGCGTAAACGGCGGTCTTGTGGTTGCGGTTGCGGACGACCAGGGCATGCACTCCTCACAGAACGAGCAGGACTCCCGAAATCACGCAAAGGGCGCAAAGCTTCCCATGCTTGAGCCAGCAGATTCGGGGGAATGTAAGGAATTTACAAAAATCGCCTACGATATTTCGGAGCAGTTCGATACCCCCGTTCTTCTCCGCCTTTCAACAAGAGTTGCTCACTCACAGAGCGCTGTTGAAACAGAGGACAGAACCGAACATTCAAAGCCCTACGAGAAAAACCCCTCAAAGTACATAATGACTCCCGCAAACGCAAAGGGAAGACACGTTTTCGTTGAGGAGAGAATGAAAAAGCTTACGGAATACGCTGAAACCTCTCCGCTTAATAAGGTTGAGATGTACGGTGAGGAGATAGGCGTTATTACCTGCGGCGCTGCCTACCAGTACGCAAGGGAAGCCTTAGGCGAAAGGGCAAGCTATCTTAAGCTGGGTATTGTGAACCCCCTGCCCGTAAAGCTTATAAGGGAATTTGCCGCAAAGGTTAAGCGCCTTTACGTTATCGAGGAGCTTGACGACGTAATCGAAACCCACTGCCGCAAAATCGGTCTTAACCCCGTAGGCAAGGAGCTTTTCACACTTCTCGGCGAGTACTCCCAGACCATGATACGCTCAAAAATCCTCGGAATACAGCCCGAATATAACCAGCTTTCGGACGTTATCCCCGTAAGACCTCCCGTTATGTGTGCAGGCTGCCCCCACCGCGGAGTTTTCTATACCTTAAAGAAGCTTGGCGTTTTCGTAAGCGGCGATATTGGCTGCTACACCTTAGGCTCTGCCGCACCCTTAGGCGCTATGGATACAACTATCTGCATGGGCGCTTCTATAAGCGGACTTCACGGCTTCAATAAGGCAATGAAGGGCGAATACGAGGGCAAGGCGGTTGCGGTTATCGGCGACTCTACCTTTATCCATTCGGGCATCACGGGACTTATTGATATTGCCTACAACGGCACAAATTCCACCGTTCTTATCCTTGACAACAGCATTACAGGTATGACGGGACACCAGAACAACCCCGCAAACGGAAAGAATATCTACGGCGACCCCGCTGCGGCGGTTGACCTTGAAGCTCTTTGTAGGGCAGTAGGCATTGACAGGGTAACTGTTGTTGACCCGGCAGACCTTGCTGCGCTGGAAACCGTTATAAAGACGGAGCTTGAAGCTAAAGCTCCCTCTGTTATAATCTGCCGCAGACCCTGCGCTCTTCTTAAGAGCGTAAAGCACAAGCCCTCCTTCAGCATTTCCGAGGATAAGTGCAAGGGCTGCAAGATGTGCATGAAAATCGGCTGTCCCGCTATTTCAATCAGCGGCGGAAAAGCGAAAATTGACAATACTCTCTGCGTAGGCTGCGGACTCTGTTCACAGATGTGCCGTTTCGACGCTGTTTGCGAATAAGGAGGAAGAAAAGTGACTAAATCAATTATGCTCGTAGGCGTAGGCGGACAGGGTACCCTCCTCGCCAGCCGTATTCTCGGCAGCGTTCTTCTCTCCCAGGGCTATGACGTTAAGGTAAGCGAGGTGCACGGAATGTCCCAGAGAGGCGGCTCCGTAGTTACCTACATAAAGTACGGCGAAAAAATCTTCTCTCCCGTTATCGAAAAGGGAGAAGCAGACGTTATCGTGGCTTTTGAACAGCTTGAAGCAGCCCGCTGGCTGCCCTACCTTAAAAAAGGCGGAAAAATAATAACAAATACCCAGAAAATCGCTCCTATGCCCGTAATTATGGGCGTTCAGGAATACCCGGAGGAGCTTATTGAGAAAATAAGGGCAAAGGGCGTAGACATCACCGCCGTTGACGCTCTTTCTCTTGCTGAGGAGGCAGGCAGCAGCCGGGCGGTAAACGTGGTGCTTATGGGACTTATCTCTAAGACCGCAGGCTTCCCCGAGGAAGTGTGGGCAAAAGCGCTGGAGGAATGTGTTCCCGCGAAGGCGCTTGAAATAAACAAAAAGGCTTTTGCCTTAGGCAGAGCCGTATAAGAGGAGGTTATCAAATGTTAGACCAGATTTCTGTTTTTGCGGAAAACAAAAAGGGCAGACTTGCAGCTATTATGAAGCTCATAAACGACAACGGAATTGACATCCGTGCCCTTACAATTGCAGATACCACCGACTTCGGTATCGTAAGAATGATAGTAAGCAGCGCAGAGGAAGCGCTTAAAATCTTCCGTGAGAATAACTGTATTGCTTCCGTAGCAAAGGTTATCGCCTTTACAATCAACGACCGTGCAGGCGCTATGTACGAGGTTGTACGCCTTCTTGAGGAGCAGGACATCAATATCGAGTACTGCTACTCCCTTATGGGCAAGAAGGAAAATATGGCTGATATTGTTATAAAGACAAATCAGACCGAAAAGGCAGAGAAGATTTTAACCGATAACGGTATCGCTCTTATATCAACAGAGGATATTCTGTAATGTAATTTCTGTAAATATCTCGGAGGCTATGTCATGCGCAGAAAAAGTATCGCCACTCAGTGGTTTTTCAACAGCTTCAGCGTTGTTGCGGTGCTTTTGCTTGCGATTGACATAGCCTGTTTTTTTATTGCAAGGGGCTACTACTACGGCGCTGCCCAGCAGTTCATAGAAACCGAGGCAAATATAGTAGCAGGAGTTTTAGAGCGATTTTACGATGACACAAGCTCCGACTATGCGGAGGAGATACGGATTTCCGTTGAGGAGTTTGAAAAGAAGAATCAGGCGGAGCTTATGGCGATAAACCCGGAGGGAAAGGTTTATCTTTCAAGCAGCGGCTTTACTCCCACAAGTGACAGCGATATGCCCGATTACGAAATAGCCGCTTCTTCTGCCGAAAAAAAGGGCTTCTATACGGGAGTTCTGCCAAATTCCGAAAAATATATGGCTTTTACGGTAATCCACCGCCCATCGGGGAATGCAATACGGATTATAACCTCACTTGACAAGATAGACGACTGCATTTCGGGAATTACCCTTGCAATCGGCGGAGCGAGCCTTGCGGTAATGCTTCTGCTGCTGATTTTAGGGCTTTATTTCGTCCGTTCTATCGTTTATCCTGTTATGCAGGTCAGCTCCACCGCAAAAAAGCTTGCAACGGGAGACTTTTCGGTAAGGATTGACGTAGGCAGGGACGACGAAATCGGGGAGCTTTGTACTGTCTTCAACTATATGGCGGATGAGCTTGAAAGCTCGGAGAATATAAAGAACGAGTTCATTTCCTCGGTTTCCCACGAGCTGAGAACGCCGCTGACTGCAATAAAGGGCTGGAGCGAAACTCTGCTTGAAATAGACGACGAGGAAACCCGCAGAAAGGGTATGCAGATAATTAACAGCGAAACAGAGCGGCTTTCGGGAATGGTTGAGGAGCTGCTTGACTTTTCGAGGATTCAGAACGGCAGGTTTACGCTGAATAAAGCGCCCACCGACGTTATTGCGGAGCTTGGCGAAGCGGCGCTTATCTACGAGGAAAAGGCGAAAAAGGACAATATTTCCATTTACTACGAGGAAACCGACGAAATAGCGGTCGTAAACGGCGACGGGAACAGGCTGCGGCAGGTTTTCATCAACGTTATCGACAATGCGGTAAAGTACGGTCATGAGGGCGGTTTTGTAAAAATTTCATATTCCGTAGGGGATAGGAACATTGAGATTTCCGTAAGGGATAACGGCTGCGGAATTTCTGAAACTGAGCTGCCGAAGGTCAAGGAGAAGTTCTACAAGGCGAATAATACCGTAAGAGGTTCGGGTATAGGTCTTGCGGTTGCAGACGAAATAGTAAGGCTTCACGGCGGCGAGCTGCTTATAAGCAGCAGGCAGGGAGAAGGCACAGAGGTGAAAATTATTCTGCCGATTGTAACCTGAAAACCGCATAAATAAGCCAATGCAACCAATAGTTGCGGGAAAAATTTGAAAATGAAAACCGGAATTGGTGGCGCAACCGGGCAGTTTCGGGTAAAATATAGACATAGAAACCGCAGGACGTCGGCGGTTGAAAAATGAAACCATACTGGAAAGGAAATATATTTATGAATCTTGAAATTGCAAAAAGACTGGCTGACCTTCGAAAGCAAAACGGTCTTTCCCAGGAGCAGCTGGCAGAGAAAATCGGCGTATCACGACAGGCGGTATCAAAGTGGGAGAGAAGCGAAGCTTCCCCCGATACGGATAACATAATCCTGCTTGCACGTTTATATAATGTGTCCCTTGACGAGCTGCTGAGAACGGAGGACGATGTTCCTGTAAATGAAGCTTATGAACAAGAGAAAGAAGCCTCCGCAAATGAGAGCGTTCAGGAAGAGCCCGGACAGGAACAGCAGCCGGAGCAGCCCGAGGCAAGCGGCTTTGAGGGCAGCACAGAGGAAACCTCAGAAAATACAGCAGAAGGAGCAGAAAACTCTTCCGCTTATGACGAAAACTATTATAATTACGGCGACAGCGAGGATAAGGTACATATCGGACTTGACGGTATTCACGTTTCCTCCAAGAACGGCGACGAGGTTCATGTAGGCTGGGGCGGTATTCACGTCAACGAGCACAGAGGCGATAAGGTGGATATTGACCACAGAGGAATCCACGTTAACGAGCATGGCGGGGATACAGTTTCCGTTGACGGGAACGGCGTTTTTGTAAACGGCGAGAAAAAGGATATAGGCGAGTGTATAAAAACTAATGGCAGAATTATTGCTGCAACTGTTTTCCTTGCATGTATCTCTTTTACCTGCCTCGGTATATTCTGCGACGGCTGGGCATGGAGCTGGCTTGTTTTCCTTCTGATTCCCGTAGTTACCGGAGTAATTAAGACCTTCCGCAAGGGCGATATAAGAAAAATGGAAACGCCCTCGATATTCCTCTGTACATTTTTGTTCCTGTTTATAGGTATTACTATGAACTACTGGTGGTGGTGCTGGCTTATACTCCTTCTTATCCCGATTTTCCTTACTCTTATAGACGCTGCACATAAAAAGCGCCCCGACCATTTTGCTTACCCCGTCCTTGTAACCCTTGTTTTTCTTGCAGGCGGTATGTTCTACGGTATGTGGCATCCTCTCTGGACAATCTACTTTACCGTTCCGCTGTATTACTGGATTTGCAGCCTTATACGAAATGCAAAAAACTAAGGCAACACCGCACAATTAACGGCTGCCGCCTTTGCCGCACGCTTACTTGCATATTTTCCGTCATCTTGCACAGA
>JBJERK010000178.1:0-3167 GCA_051882255.1 Ruminiclostridium sp. | reverse complement strand
CATTATACACAATAGTTTCACAAGCCCCTAAAATATGAGCTAACGGACGGCAGACCCCCAATGTGTTTGTGGGGTTGATAATTTCAAATATATCCTTACTCATTTTAATGTCCTCCTGTTTTTTGTATGGCATTTTCTGTTAGTGACGAGCATAAAAAAAGGACGTACCAGATGATACGTCCTAAAACAATCTTATCGATTGATGCGTCAAAGTAAAAGATAGCTGTTTTCATCTACACAGCATCTACACAACCCGGAAATAATTCAAAACAATCTATAATTTCACTTCTTTTTGTTAAATCTGTACAAATAATTTTCGTGATTTTTATTGCAAAAAACGAAACAGTATGATATAATATGAAGCGAAACATAACGGTAATGGTTGGGGTGGTAGAGGCCGTGGGTTCAAGTCCCGTCACTCAGACCAGAGTAAAATCCCTGAAGTAAGCCGTTTGCAGTAATGCAGACGGCTTATTTTTCATTCATCCGACTTGTTCTGGCTCGTCGGCTTATCATTATTCAGTTGATTTATTTCTCATTCAGTTTACTTATCTTCATTCAATCAGCTCTTTTTATCAGCAGCAACCTTTCACGGCTGCTCAGAAAGGAAGAAATTTATGGACAAGCAGATTAAAATAGCGGCAATTCACGATATGTCGGGCTTCGGGCGCTGCGCCCTTACGGTGGTTATCCCCGTGCTTTCTGCTATGGGTATGCAGTGCGTTCCCGTTCCCACCGCCGTCCTATCAACTCACACAGGCGGCTTTGAGGACTTCGTGTGGCGGGATATGAGCGACTATATTTCGCCCTGCTGCAAGCACTACAAAGCCCTTGGGATTGAGTTTGACGCAATTTACAGCGGCTTTTTAGCCTCCGTCGGACAGGTTGACTCCTGCCTCGAATTTTTCGACAGCTTCGGCTCAGCCCTTCGCATAGTCGACCCTGTTATGGGAGACGAGGGAGAGCGGTACAAGACCTATACCGACGAGCTTATTGCCCGTATGCAGGAGCTTGTGCGAAAGGCGGATATTATTACCCCTAATCTTACCGAAGCGGCTATGCTTTTAGGTGAGCGCTACCCCGAAAGCCTTGATGAAGATACCGCCCGCCGCTGGCTGGAACGGCTTTGCGATATGTCGGTTTCGGCGGTTATAAAGGGCATACCCCTCGACAACGGAATGTACGCAAATATCAGCCTTGACGGGAAAACGGGAGAGTACAAAAAGCTTGAATGGAAGAAGCTTCCCTATTTCTACCCGGGTACGGGGGACCTTTTTGCAAGCGTCCTGACGGGTTTTGTATTGCAGGGCTGCAGCCTCAGCGCCGCTGTTGAAAGTGCAACAAAATTTTCTGAACTTGCAATAAGAATTACTGCAAAAACAGGAAATCCCTGCCGTGACGGAGTTGAATTTGAGCGTATTCTTGGCTTACTTATGGGAAATAACGGGGATTTATGCCTTTAAAACAGTATTTCAGCAAAAATTCGCCGCTTGTGCATACTGCACAATAAAATTTAAACAATAAAAAGCGGCATATATAGGTATTTTACAAAATGCAGGATTTGAAATAAAAACTTGCAAAAACCTGTTGACAAATACTGCCATGTCTGCTATAATGCAAATGTAAAGCAAAGGGGCTTTAAACATCGTAAAGGTGTTTTAAGCCCCTTTTAATTTTTAGGAAAGGGTGTTTGGATTTATGGACATTCAGGAATTATTGGGAACCGTCAACTCCGAAGTCTTCGGTATCTGGTTCCTTATCGGAGCTGCGCTGGTATTCTTTATGCAGGCCGGCTTCGCAATGGTTGAAACGGGCTTCACAAGAGCCAAAAACGCAGGCAACATTATTATGAAGAACCTTATGGACTTCTGTATCGGTACAGTAGTTTTCGTTCTTCTCGGCGCAAGCCTTCTCTTAGGCGATGACATAGGCGGTTTTATCGGAACTCCTTCTTTTGGCATTTTCACCGACTATGCAAACTTCGACTGGTCTAACTTCGTATTCAACTTAGTATTCTGTGCAACCACCGCAACAATTGTTTCCGGTGCTATGGCAGAAAGAACAAAATTCATCTCTTACTGCATCTACTCCGCAGTAATGAGTATTGTAATTTACCCGATTGAAGCCCACTGGATCTGGGGCGGCGGCTGGCTCTCCGAGCTTGGCTTCCACGATTTTGCAGGCTCATGTGCAATTCACATGGTTGGCGGTATTGCTGCTCTTATCGGCGCAATCTTCCTTGGACCGCGTATCGGTAAGTTCACAAAGGACAAGAAGCCCGTTGCTATCCCCGGTCACTCCCTTACTCTCGGCGCTTTAGGCTGCTTCATTCTCTGGTTCGGCTGGTACGGCTTCAACGGCGCTGCTGCAGGTTCAGGTCCTCAGCTCGCTTCTATCTTCACAACAACAACAATCGCTCCCGCAGTTGCTACTGTTGTATGTATGATATTCACATGGATAAAGAACGGCAAGCCCGATGTTTCAATGTGCCTTAACGCTTCTCTTGCAGGTCTTGTTGGTATCACAGCAGGCTGCGACGTTATGGACGCTGCCGGTGCTACCGCAGTCGGCGTTGTTTCCGGATTACTGGTTTGCTTCGGCGTTTGGTTCCTCGACAATGTTCTTAAGGTTGACGACCCGGTTGGTGCAGTTGCAGTACATATGCTCAACGGTATCTGGGGCACTCTCGCAGTTGGTCTTTTCGCAACAACAACTGCTCCCGACTGTGAACTCACAGGTCTTTTCTACGGCGGCGGCTTCGACCTCTTAGGCAAGCAGGCTCTCGGCGTATTAACAGTAGGCGCTTGGACAGCCGTTACAATGTCAATAGTATTCTTAGTTATCAAGAAGACAATCGGACTCAGAGTTACAAGACACGAGGAAATCGTTGGTCTTGACGCTACAGAGCACGGACTTACTTCCTCCTATGCAGACTTTATCCCCTCCATGCACGTTGAAACAACAGCTTCCGGCAAGGAGAAGGAGGTTGCAAACGTTATCCCTGTTGCTCCTGTTGAAACAGCAGTTCCTGTTGAACACGCAAAGGCTGTTAACACAGGCTCTGACGTAAAGATGACAAAGATTGATATTATCACCAATATCGAGCGCTTTGAAACCCTTAAAACCGCACTGTATGACATTGGCATTACAGGTATGACGGTTACAAA
>JBJERK010000177.1:0-13111 GCA_051882255.1 Ruminiclostridium sp. | reverse complement strand
ACCGCCTATCATTCCGCCAAAGCCCGCAAATTCACAGAGAATATCGGAAGCCTTAACTGCTGCAGCAGGTGAAATCGCACCGGAAATAGCGGAACGGGAAATAATACCGAAGGGCATTATTGCAAGAGCGTCGCCGGCAAGGAGCGCAGTAGGCTCGTCGAATGCCTTATGACAGCTTGGCTTTCCCCGCCGCATATCGTCGTCATCCATACATGGCAAATCATCGTGTATCAGCGAAAAGGTGTGTAGATATTCAACAGCGCAGGCGGTATCAAGAGCCTGCTCGGCGCTTCCGCCGCACATTTCGCAGAATTTAATTGTAAGCACAGGGCGGATTCTTTTTCCTCCTGCACTAAGACTGTGAAGTGCCGCCTTTACAGCCCGTCCCTGAACTGTATCAGAGGGCGGGAGAAAGTCGTAAAGCCGCTTCTCAACCATATCCGTGTATTTTTTAAGCAGTTCCATTTAACTTCCCTTTTCGGTTTACTTCTCCGGATTTTCGATTTTTTCTATTTTTAGTTTAGCATTGTCAATGCTTTCAGAGCAGATTGCAACAAGCTTTGCTGCCTCGGAATATAGAGAAACCGCTTCTTCTAAGGGCAGGTCGTTCTTTTCCATAAGCACCGATATTTCACTCAGCCTTTTATATGCTTCTTCATAACTCATTTTAAGAATCCTTTCTTACCTCGTTGACAGCTGCTGTTATTTCGCCGCCCTGCAAGCGTATAGTAATTTTATCTCCTTCTGAAACGCCGTCGGTATTCATAAGCGCTTTTCCGTCCTTATAGGTTATTGAATAGCCACGCATAAGAACAGCGAGGGGATTAAGAGCCTCAATAACAGCCGCTGTTCGCCTTAAATCGCTGTATTTTCTTGTGATGACAGACTGTGCGCTGCTCCTTATTTTATCGTAAAGTGTAGAAATCTCTTTTTCTTCTGCTTTCAGTCTCTCTGCGGGGCTTACAGACTGTATTTCGGAATTAATAAGCTTTAAATGCAGTTCCTTGTCACGGATACAACGTGTAACTTTACTGAAAATCTGGTTTTTAAACCACAAAAGTCCGTTTTTAATCTCCGCTATATCGGGAGCAACAAGTTCTGCCGCGGCGCTTGGGGTGGGCGCCCGCAAATCTGCCGCCATATCCGACAAAGTAAAATCCGTTTCGTGTCCTACTGCGGATATTACGGGAATAGGGCTTTCGTAAACCGCTCTTGCAACCACTTCCGTATTGAATGCGGATAAATCCTCCGCCGAACCGCCGCCTCTGCCGAAAATTATAACATCAGAGTCAGTTTTTGCTGCTTTTTTTAGTGCAGCAGCAAGAGAACCGGGAGCTTCGTCTCCCTGCACAAGAGAAGGTATAAGCAATACTGCCGCAACAGGGTATCTTCTTCCGAGAATATTGAGAATATCCTGTAATGCCGCCCCTGTTTCGGAGGTAATAATACAGATTTTCTTAGGATACTTAGGAAGCGGGCGGTGATTGTCAAAAACACCCTCAGCTTTTAGCTTTTCCTTCAGCTGCTCAGCTGAAACAGCCGCAGCGCCTTCCCCGTCCATAAGTATGTCCGTAACCTTTATCTGACAGCTTCCGTCCCGCTCGTAGCAGCACACCCTTCCCACAACGGTAACCTGTGCTCCGATTTCAGGGATTTCCTTAAGCTTTCTTGCGTAAGTGCTGAACATAACCGCTCTTATAGAAGCAGCCTCATCCTTAAGGGTAAAGTAGATATGCCCCGAAGAATGGCAGGTAAGACTTGAAATCTCGCCTCTGATACAGAGATTTTCAAAGGTCCTCTCCGCCTCTACCATAAGCGCAAGCTTCCTGTTAAGCTGTGAAACGGTAACGACAAGAGGCTTATTCATCATTATTTCCGCTGTCCTTCATATAATTGCCGAGAACTCCGTTTATAAAGGAGCTGTCCTGCTTTTCGGCATATTTCTTTGAAAGCTCCACAGCCTCGTTTACTGCAACCCTTGCAGGCACTGCGGGGCAGTAAAGCATTTCATACAAAGCAAGCCTAAGAATAGTCTTATTGATAGCGGAAATACGGGAAACCTCACGCTTCTGACTGTATTTTCCTATTATTTCGTCAAACTCGCCGTATTTCTCGGTTACTGCGGCTGCGGTTTTCAGTATTTCCCCGTTAACCGCCATTTCATAAGCTTCCTTGCAGGCGTCTGCCGCTTCCTCCACGGGTTCGCCTGTAAGCTCGTTCTGGAAAAGAAGCAGGAATACTGCTTCTCTTGTATCGCGCCTTGTTAATTTCTCACTCATTTTGTCATTCCTTACTTTTTGTTATGTACGCCAAGCAGCCCCCCGTAAAAACGGAGGGTATGCCTGTTATTTTGTTTTTACTCCGATAACCTTTACATTAACCTTTGAAACTGTAATTCCCGTCATGTTCTGAACCGAGGACTTGACGCTGTTCTGAACAGCCTTCGCCACCTCGGCAGCCTTATATCCCATTTCGGTAATTATAGAAACCTCTATTGCGGCAGACTCGGGAGTAAGCCTTACCTTTATGGGAGAAACAAGCTTCGAAAATAACGGCGCATTCATAATAACAGCGGGCTTATCCGAGGATGCAAGAGCTACTCCCTCCGTTTCAGCCGCAGCAGTCTGGGCTATACTGACAATAACGCCGCCGGAAACCTTAAGATTTCCCTTTGCTTTGTTGGCTGTTTTTTCCATACAGCAGATACCTCCGAATTATTTTGCAGAATAATACTTATCGCCGTTTTGGGACGGCAGCGCTCCATTATATGTAAAAATCCCTTTGTTAAGCCATTTGTGGGCAGTCGGAAACACATCAGAGCACTATTATTTAATATTATACCACAAAAATCCGAAATGTACAACTATTTTATTTCAACAATTGTAATATTTTCTGCTGGTACGGCAATTTCACCTAAAAGTGTGCTTTTAATTTGTGCAGCCTGCGCAGTATCAAGTCCTGCTGTCTTTACGATAACATTAGCGCTGTCTGAGGTAAGATAGCATAACGCTTCCGAGAAGCCCTGTGCCTTAAGCAGGTTTTCAACCTTGGTTTCGGTTTCAATATATCCGCTTACTTCCAGAACATCCTCCGCTATAACAGCAAGCTCCTCCTCTGTGCTGTCACCGCCGTAATAGAAGCTTTGCAGCACTTCAATTGACTCGTCCCTGCTCTGCTTCTTGTCAAGCCTTGCCTTTGCGAAATATTCGTCGGAATCGGTAGAAGCAACGGTTATTTCTTTTCCATCGGAAACTTCTCCCGAAACGAAGCGTACGTCGCCGTAATTTCCTGCCTCAGCGGTACTTTCGGTAGTATTGTCCGAGGTCTTTACCGCATTGGCGGAAGAATAAAGATAGTTGACGTAAATAGCTGCGCCAAGCAATACTGTAAGTCCTGCAAGAATTATCTGTTTCTTACCGATTATAAGGTTTAATCTTTTTCTCATGGCTAAATTCCTTTCAGTTATTTTATAACGCTTATGCGGGTTGTGCTTATTCCGAAAACACCCGAAACGGCGTTTATTACTTTTTCCTTAACGGCTATATTGTCGCCGCCGTCGCAGACCACAATTACACCTCTGACCTGGGGCGCCTTTACGGATATAAGCATATCCTTGCTTTTCCCGTATTCCGTCTGCTCCGCCCCGTCAAGAGTTATCATCACCTCTGTTTTTCCTATTCCATTTATTTCGGACAGAATATCTGAAAGCCGCTTTTCAAGCGCTGCTTCATATTCGGCAAGCTCCGCCCTGCTGTAGCCCGCTTCTTCCGTCTTGGTACTGCTGCTAAAAAAGCCGCCGAAGGCGATTATCAGCATAAGCGCAGCGCCTGCCGCAAGAATAATTTTAACGGACTTATCGCTCTTAATTATCTCGCCAACGTCCTTTAACCTGAAAACGCCTTTCATTTAACCCATATCCTCCGCTGTAACCTCCGTATTTCTGTCTGTACAGCTTTTTACAAGCTGCACCGCCCTTCGCTTCTCCTCCTCTCCTGCGTTTCTGAAAACAAGCCTTATTTCACTAATAGATATGCTGCCGCTTTCCGAAATATTAACGCCGATATATATTTTTTCGGGAAAGATATTTTCCTTAGAAAGCTTTTCTTTTAGTGCAGTCCGCAAAGCGTCGGCGGCTTCATCTGCTGTAAGCTCCCTTATCTGAACCGAGTAGTCGTTATAGCCGCTGTCCGACCCGGAAATAATGCTTTCCGGGTCAAAGCCGAAACCGGTGGTTACTGCACTTATAGCCGAGGAAACGAAAAAGCAGGCAATAAGAAGCTTAATCTGGCTGCTGAACTTTTCCGAGGGCATAAGCGCCTTGAAAACTGCGGTGATTATTGCCGCTGCACTTATTCCGAACAGTATTTCTTTCACTAAAATCGCCCCTTTCAGCTCCTGCAAACAGAAAGCATAACCGCAGTTGAAATAGTAATAAACAGAAAAAAGCAGGCAAGCATTGCTATTATAATCGACATAACATTTTCCCCCGCCTTTATCATTCTTGTCACCTGGGAATTGCCGAAAATATCGCTTACTACATCTGCAAGAAAAAGAAAAAAGCGATAGCAGGCAGCATTGATTATAACAGGCAGCAGAATACAGCCTCCGGCAGCAATCCCGAAGCCGCCTATTCCGGATTTCAGCATTGAAATGCTGCTTTTTACCGTTGCAAGAGCGTCGGAAACAGCGCCGCCCACAAAGGGAACGCTTGAAGCTACCGCAAATCTTGCCGCACGCAGAGCTACGCTGTCGGCGGAGGCGGAAATCGTACTCTGTACGGACAAAATGCCCATAAATATAGTCATTATAAGCCCCAGTCCCCATATTACCGCCTTTTTTATCCCGTCACCCAAGCGGTCGGTTTTAAGGTCGGGGTTAAGCCCTCCCGCCGCGGATATGCCCAGCAGACTGCTTGTGCATGGCAGCAGAAAAGCGGTTGTAAGCTGTGCGAGAATTTGTATTGCAACAACGGTCACAGAGCTGAAAACCGCCGCAGTTGAAGCATGTCCGCCTATGGCAATTACACCTGCAAGAACCGGTATGTATGTAAGCATAAAGCCGGAAGCCCCGCTGAGCGCTCCGCCGATTGAGGAAAGGGCGCTGCTGAGGTGAAGAGAAACAGTTATTGCGGCAGCAAGCGCCGAAACAAGAGAAAACACCTGCACAGGCGCTCCCTTTCCCGAAGCGTCCCGCAGTCCCTCTGCAAGCGAAGTCAGCAGAATTACCGCAAGCAGCGAGGTGAACATTTTCAGCGGCTTGCCTATGTTTTCCCCTATCAGACTGATTATCCCGCTCAAAACCTCCTGCACCGAAATATTCATAATTCCGTTATTTTCGGGAGTAATTTCATTCTCCTCGAGATACTCCCTTGCGTTTTCGGGCAAAGCGTCGTAAAGCTCCTCTGTTCCGAAATCGGTACAGCTTGCCTTTACAGAAAATATAAAAGCGAAGGCTATAGCCGCGCAAACAAATGCCATAAATCTTAACCCGTTTTTCACATTATCAAATCCTTTACAATTCCGAGAATGCTTTCAAAAAGCGGTACTGCAATAAGAAGAACCGCAATTTTCCCTGCAAACTCTATTTTTCCCGCAACTGCGCTTTCCCCGCTGTCACGGCAGCAATCCGAAGCAAGCTGGGTTATATAGCAAACCGCCAGCGCTTTCAGCAACACCGCTATGTAGCCGCTGTCAGCTCCGGAAGCCTCTGTAAGCTCGTTGATAAGTCCAAGCAGCGGAGAAAGCGCCGTAATTACCGCCCCGAGAATAAGCAAAGAGGCGGCAAGGGAGATAAACAGGCTGTATTCCCCGTTGTATCTTCGTATAACCGCAGAAAGGGCGGCGGCGGTTATGCCAAGCCCCGTAATAGCAATAATATTCATCAGAGATTAAAAACTTCCCTTACCGTCTGAAACAGCTTTCCTATCTCGCCCACCAGCAGCATCAGTACCACCACAAGTCCCGCTATTGTAGTCATCATAGCCTGCTCGTCTCTGCCGGAGCGCTGGAGAAGCTGATTTAAAACAGCTACAACTATGCCTACTCCCGCAATTCTGAAAATAAGATCAACGTCCATAAAATAACCGTCCTTTCGGAAAATCCGCCGTATATACGGCTATAAAAGCATAATACCAGCGGCAATTCCGCAAAGAACCCAGACGCAAAGCGTCATTCTGCCCTTTCTGCTGCTTTCCTCTTCTGCTTCCTTCAAGTTTTTTTCTGCAAGTCCTGCGCTTAGGGTAAGCATAGACAGCTGCCCCTCAATGTCAGTTGTACCAAGCTGTTCGCCGGTAGACAGCAGGATTTCCCTGTCGCTTTCGGTTATGAAGCGGGCTTGTCTTGCAGAAGTCTGCCATGCCTCAGTTATGCCGATTCCGTTTTTTAGTGCAGTATCAAGCCTTTTCAGAAAATCAAAGCTGCTGTAAGCTTCCCTGCTGCAAAGCTCGGTCATAAGCTCTTTGCAGCGGACTGCCCGATAGCGTATAAGAGTTGCCATTTCCTCAAAAACAGACTGCATACAGTTAAGCTGAACGCATCGCAGCCTAAGCGCCGATGATAACGCCGTTCCCACAGCCGTACAGATTATTATTACTGCCGCAGCAGCAAAAAGCCTCGCCATTTTCAATTCTCCATAATCCCTTTATTCTGCCCGTGTTTCTTCCGCTGTCAAGAAGGGCTGCGTAATTTACCGCTCCGCAGTCTGCAAGAAGCCGCAGCGCTCTGTTTCTTGAAGCCTGCGCCATACTGCCGCAATGGGCGGTAACAATGAGCTTTACCCCGTTATTTGAGCAGTCTGCAAGCTCCCCGTATTCCTCGCCCACCTCGTCGCAGAAGATATATTCGGGAGAGAGGGAACGCAGAGCCTGCCGTATTCCCTCGGGCTTAGGAAAGCCGTTGAGAACGTCGCAGTTTGCACCCATATCGTTCTGTGGAACGCCGTTGTAAACTGCGGCGATTTCGCTTCGCTCGTCCACAACGGCGGTTTTTCTGAATGCAGATAATAAGCGGCAGTAATCCCTAAGCATTGTGGTTTTTGCGCTCAGCGGCGGCCCTAAGATAGCAAGTCCGCAAAAATCCTGCTCAAAGGCGGTAAGGCTTAAGAGCCGTTCCGCAATTCCCTTGTGCTCTGCGGCAATTCGAAGATTTATTGAAGAAATATCTCTTATATTTTCTATCTTACCGTTTCTTATGTATGCAGTTCCGGTAAATCCCGCCCGATGACCTCCTTTTAAGGTTATAAAGCCCTGTGAAAGCTCCCGCTCGCAGCTGTACAGGGAGAAATCGCAGAAATATCTGATACAGCTGAAAATATCGTCGGTTGTGGCGGTCTTGCCCTGACAGACGTATCTTTCCGTAAGGGTTTCAACTACCGGCGGCTTTCCTGCCCTGAGCCGTATTTCGCAGGCGTTCTCCGAAATTCTTGTCGGAACTTCAAAGAGGTACTGCGAAAAGGGCGGAAGCATTCCCGCCGCTTCCCTGAATCTGTTTGCTGACTGCATTTTTAGTCCTTTCTCATAACTGCCTTTTCTTTCTTTGTTCAAATGTATGTAAAACGGGACAAGGTTAGAACAATAAAAATTGCATATAAAGAAAAACGGCTTCCGACAAAAATGCCGGAAACCGTTCAAATCAATTATTGAAGATATTAATCAATGCCCGTTACGGTGTAGCCCGCTTCTTCAACCGCTTTTTGTAGTGCCGATTTATCAAGAGCCTCGCCCTTTACAACAGCCTGCTTTTCTTCAAGACTTACCTCTACGGAAGCAACTCCCGCTACCGCTGATAGTGCCTTTTCAACATGACTCTGACAATGTCCGCACATCATTCCTTCAATATGAACTGTAATATTCATAACCTGTTCCTCCTTCTGAGTAATTGTTTCCGCTACTTCAGTACTGCCCGTAAAGGGCGGCTTCCAGAACCTGAGTCTTAATGCATTTCCGACAACGCACACTGAGCTGAAGCTCATAGCTGCGGCGGCAATCATAGGATTTAACCTTAGACCAAAGGCTGTATAGAAAACGCCTGCTGCAACCGGTATTCCGATAATGTTATAAATAAACGCCCAGAAAAGGTTCTGCTTTATATTACGCATAACCTTCCTGCTTAAAGCAATACCGTCTGCCGCACTTCGCAAATCGCTTCTTACAAGAACAACGTCCGCCGCTTCTATTGCAATATCCGTTCCTGCGCCTATTGCAATACCTGCGTCAGCACGGGCAAGTGCGGGAGCGTCGTTTATTCCGTCGCCTATCATGGCGGTTTTTCCGCTTTTTTCCTGTATATCCGCAACTGCCTTTTCTTTGTCTGCGGGCAGCACCTCTGCAATTACGGTTTTAATGCCCGCTTGCTTCGCAATATATTCCGCAGCCTTTCGGTTGTCGCCGGTAAGCATAACCGTTTCGACGCCGAGACTTTCAAATGCCCTTACAGCAGAATAAGTTGTTTTCTTAATCGTATCCGCAAGAGCAATAAGCCCGATAATTTCGCCGTTTTTAGTGAAAAATACGGGAGTTTTGCCCTGTTCGGACAGCCGCTCCGCTTCCGATAATACAGGACTTTCCGCAGAACCGAGTGTGCGCCTGTTTCCCGCAGTATATAAATCTCCGCCGATTACAGCGCTTATGCCCGCGCCCTCTGTCTGAACAAAATTATCTGCTTTGTCAAGGGATATTTTCTCTTCCTGACATTTTCTTACAATCGCCGAAGCAAGAGGGTGCTCCGAAAGGCTTTCGAGAGCGTATGCCGCAGTAAGCAGCTCTTCTTGGGCAACCCCGTCAGCCGTTATAATATCCGTAACCGAGGGCGTTCCTTCCGTTATTGTTCCGGTTTTATCCAGTACCGCAGTTTTTATGCCGTGAAGTATTTCCAGCGCCTCCGCCGACTTTATCAGTATACCGTTTTTAGCGCCGACTCCGGTTCCCACCATTATTGCGGTAGGAGTAGCAAGCCCTAAGGCGCAGGGGCAGGAAATTACCAGAACGCTGATGCCCATAGAAAGAGCAAACTGAACCGTACTTCCCGTTAAAAGCCAGATTACTGCCGAGATTAATGCTACTGCCATAACAACAGGCACAAAAACTCCGCTTACCTTGTCGGCAAGCTTTGCTATCGGCGCTTTTGATGAAGTAGCCTCGTCCACAAGACGGATTATCTGGGAAAGAGCGGTTTCTTCCCCGACCTTTTCCGCCCTCATTGTGAAATATCCCGATTTGCTGACGGTAGCACCGATTACTTTGTCTCCTACCGACTTGTCAACCGGTACGCTTTCCCCTGTTACCGCCGACTCGTCAACGCTGCCGCTGCCCGAAAGGACAATTCCGTCTGCGGCAATACTTGTACCGCTTTTAATTTCAAGAATATCGCCCTTCTGAACCTCAGAGGAAGGTATCTCTACAGCAGCTCCGTCCCGTATAACAACAGCCGTCTTCGGTGCAAGCTCCATAAGCCCGCGGATTGCGTCGCCGGTTTTCCGCTTTGCTCTGCTTTCCATATATTTTCCCAGAGTAATGAGCGTTAAAATCATACCTGCGGACTCGAAATACACATCCATGGCATAATCATGGGCTGAGGCTAAATCTCCTGCACCTAAAGCCGCCGAAATACTATAAATCGCCCATATTCCGTAAATCGTCGCCGCACCGGAGCCTGTTGCAATAAGGGTATCCATATTCGGCGAGCCTTTTATAAGGGATAAGAAGCCGTTTTTGAAATATTTATAGTTTATGCCTATTACGGGCAGGAGCAGAAGAAACTGGGTAAAAGCCAAAATAAGAGAGTTTTCCGCTCCGTGAAAAAAGCCCGGAAGCGGCCAGCCCATCATGTGACCCATAGAAATATAGAAAAGCGGTACTGTAAAAACAAGGGAAACAATAAGCCTTGTCTTCATCGGAAGAGTTTCGGTTTTATCAGCGCCGCCTTTTTCCTTTACGCCGCCTTTTACCGAAGCACCGTAGCCGGCAGAGCTTACAGCTGAGCAAATTTTATCCGTATCAGTTTCCTTCTCGTCAAAAACCACCTTCATTGAGTTCTTGAGAAGATTTACAGAAACGGAGCTGACGCCATTAACCGCAGAAACACTTTTCTCTACTCTTGCCGAACAGGCAGAGCAGTTCATACCCGTAACGTCAAAATATTCAGTCTTCATATCAAATAATATTACTTGAGCAGCTTTTCCGCAAACTCCTTAATCATATCCGAGCAGTCCTCAATCTCGCCCTTGTCTGCCTTTGCGGCAAATTCGGGGTTAATGGGGAGCTTTGCAATATTCTGGATTCCGAATTTCTTTGCAGTTTCCTCAATGTGACTTTCGCCGAAAATATAATGCTCCTTGCCGCAGCTATCGCACTTGAAATAACTCATATTCTCCACAAGTCCGATAACGGGAACGTTCATCATATCCGCCATTTTAACAGCCTTCTCTACAATCATGGAAACAAGCTCCTGAGGGCTTGTAACAACGATTATGCCGCTTACGGGCAGGGACTGGAAAACTGTCAGCGGAACATCGCCTGTTCCGGGAGGCATATCCACAAACATATAATCAACGTCGTTCCAAACAACGTCTGTCCAGAACTGCTTTATAACTCCTGCAATAACAGGACCTCTCCATACTACCGGGTCGGTATCGTTTTCAAGAAGCAGATTAACCGACATAATCTCAATTCCCGACTTTGATTTTACGGGATAAAGGCTTTCGTTTGTGCCTGTTGCCTTTTCTTTGATTCCGAAAACCTTGGGAACGGAGGGACCTGTTACGTCTGCGTCAAGGATTGCTGTCTTATAGCCCATTTTCGCTGAAGCGGAAGCCATAAGAGAGGTTACAAGGGACTTTCCCACTCCTCCCTTGCCGGAAACAACGGCAATTACCTTCTTAACATCGGAAAGCTGATTCTGCGGAGCAAGCAGGCTTTCAGCAGTTCTGTCGGAACAGCTCTGACCGCAGGTTTCGCAGTTATGGGTACATTCGCTCATAGTAATTTCTCCTTTTTTGTATTATGTGAGGCAGAAAATTTAATATGTATTTCTGCCTTATTTTTCCATGTGCCTATTGTACACCATTTTGGTATATTTGTCAATAGAAAAAGCCCGCAAACTCTGCGGGCTTTAAGCGAGTTATGAATTTACGGCTCTTTCCAGAAGCCGCCCTTATGGAAATTCTCGTTGCCGAGAGGTTTTGCTGTAAGACGGAACATAACGCAGCCGTCCGGGCATACGATAGTTTTGGTGTACTTATCCTCACCGCCAAGGTTTGTAAGGTCGCCGCCGCTTCTTACTGCCTCCATAAGAGGATAAAGCATCATCATTGTCTTGCTGCATATTCCGTAGCCCTGTCCGTTTACGGGACAGCCATAGGTGCAGCGGTACTTGTCGCCGATTTCTTCCCCGTTGCGGCAGTATCTTTCAGTTTTATCGCCCCGAAGATACCCGATAACCTCAACCTCAAATTCGTATTCCTCGTCATACCATTTTTTCATTCTGTTTTCCTTTCCCGGCAGGCTTTTCATCCGGCTTTTTCTTGATTTCCAGTAACTTGGCAATTTCATCAGACAAGCTGTCGTCTTCTACGTCAAACATCAGCCATTTTCCGTCGTGGAAGGTCTGGGTGCAGTCGTATTTCTCCCGCACCTCAGCTGAAAACTTCTCCTTTTGGGCTTCAAACCTGTTTCTTTCCTCTTTTCCGAGAATGACCCAGATTCCAAGCTGCTTTTCCCGAAGATAAACCGTGCAAAGGGTCTTGCCGCTTTTGCTGTAACGAAGGCAGGCGTTACCGTATTTTCCGCCCTTTGCCCATACCTTGTTTACGTTATAGTTATCCGTTATAAAGCCGTCAAGCCGCTTAAACATTTTATAGCAGCTATCGCCCAGCATTTCCTTTATTTCCTCCGCAGTAAATTCCATAGCGCTGAACTCCCGAATGCAGTCTTATTTCTTTACTATTTTTTCGCAGCCTGTGCAGTTTCCGCCGCAGCCTATGCACTTGCCTCTTTTTCTTGAGTCTATAATTGCGGAAACAGCAATAATAAACGCAGCAGCAACTATTGCAACAATAAAGATTTCAAGACGGGAGAAAGCAAAGGCTACAATCCAAGCCACGAGGCACTGCATAACCGCAACACCCGCCGCCTTTACTCCCGAGCCAAGCTCTCTGCGGATAGCCGCAATTGCTGCAACACAGGGTGTGTAAAGGAGAGTAAACACAAGGAAGCAGAAAGCGCTCTGCTGTGTAAAAATTCCCGAAAGAGCTGCGCCTACTCCGTCCATGTCCGTGCCTGTAAGAATTGCAAGGGTACTGATTACAGCCTCCTTTGCGGTAAAGCCTGTTATAAGTGCAGTAGAAACCCTCCAGTCACCGAAGCCTAAGGGAGCAAAAACCGGAGCGATTACCCTGCCAATCGCTGCAAGCAGGCTTTCGGAGCTGTCGGAAACAACGTTAAGCTGCCAGTCGAAGCTCTGCAAAAACCAGATTATTACGGTTGCCACAAAAATAACGGTAAAGGCCTTCTGCAAAAAGTCCTTCGACTTGTCCCACATCAGCATAAGCACGCTTTTTGCAGATGGCAGGCGGTAATTCGGAAGCTCCATTACAAAGGGCACGGGATTTCCCTTAAAGGCGGTTTTGTTCAGTATAAGCGCCCCGAAAATTCCGATTATTATGCCGATTATGTAAAGCAGAATCATCACAATCGCCTGATTTTCCTTAAAGAAAGCGGCGGTAAATACGGCGTAAATCGGTATCTTAGCAGAACAGCTCATAAATGGCGTAAGTAAAATCGTCATTTTCCTGTCACGCTCGCTGGAAAGTGTTCTTGTCGCCATAATCGCAGGAACTGAACAGCCGAAGCCGATTAGCATAGGCACAAAGCTTCTTCCAGAAAGCCCCAGCTTTCTCAGCAGCTTATCCATAACAAAAGCAACCCTTGCCATATAGCCGGTGTCCTCTAAAATTGAGAGGAAGAAAAAGAGGGTTACTATTATGGGCAGGAAGCTTAAAACGCTTCCTACTCCTGCAAAAATACCATCGATTATAAGACTGTGGATAACAGGATTAAGTCCGTAGGCAGTAAGTGCTGCATGACGGCGAGAATGGCGAACACCGCCAGCGTGATGAG
>JBJERK010000176.1:0-3178 GCA_051882255.1 Ruminiclostridium sp. | reverse complement strand
AACAAAACTGACTCCGGACAACCGAAGTCAGTTTTTCTTGTTTTGCCTTATTCTTAGTAAGTCTGGCAGCAACAATCGCCCTGTCACGCCCCCTTATTCTCCTCAATAAAATCCAGCGTCCGGATATAATCCTCCGAAAACTTAAGGTTCAAATCCACGCTTCCGTCGTCGTTGACCAAAATCGAGTCGATAAGCTCCGTCACAATATCCCTCGTGAGGTAGGGAATATTGCCCATTTTCAGAAATTCGTTGAGATACTTGTTGTCGTACTCAATTCCGTTTTTCTGGCGGTTGATAGTGGTCTGAAGGGCAGAAATCTTATCGTTCAGCGCCTCGGATTTTTCCGATAAGCTCTGCTTAAGCTTGAGATATTCCTCTTTCGTGATAATCCCCGCCTTCCAGTCGGGATAAAGGTCGAGGGCGGCTTTTTCGTATTTTTCCTGTTCTTTTTTGTATGCAGTAAGCGTTTTTTCAAGGTTCAGCGTTTCCTTTTTCCGCTGAGGCTGATTCTTGATAGAATCAACAATTTTCTTAATGTCCACGCCTATTCTGAACAGTCTTTGAAGATATGACAGCACCGCCGATTCCAGCTTATCAATGCGGATTGTGTGGTTTTTGCAGGCTGAGCTTTTCATTTTTGCGTGGGTAACGCAGCGGTAGTAATTGTATGTTCCGTAGCCGTGGGTGTTGGTCTTTTTGTTCATTAACCTGCCGCACTCGCTGCAGCGAACCATACCCGAAAACAAGTCAACGCTTTTTGTCTTTGAGGAGCAGTGAGCGCCCGTATTAAAGCGTTTCTGTGCCTGCTCAAAAATATCCTTTTCAATAATCGGCGCATGAGTATTTTCAACTATAATCCAGTTTTCCTTTTTTACATGCTCAACCTTTTTGATTTTATAGCTGATTTTCTTGTTCCTGCCCTGCACCATATTTCCGATATAAATTTCATTCTGCAAAATCCGCCGGACGGTGCTTTCGCACCAAAGGCTGTCGGAATCGGGGAGTGCCGCATGGCGATAATTGTAGCCGCAGAGCCGCTTGTATTCCGAGGGACTGGGGATTCCCGACTCGTTCAAATCCTTAGTTATCCCAACAATGCTCCTGCCCCCAACAAATTTTTCAAAAATAGCTCTTACGATAGGCGCAGCGTCCTCGTCGATAATCAGCTTGTGGTGGTCCTCCGGGTCTTTTTTGTAGCCGTAGCTTGTAAAAGAGCCGATGAACTTGCCCTGACGGCGGTTGATGTTGAGGGTTCCTCTGATGTTTGCCGAGGTCGACGCAACATAGATTTCGTTGATTATATTCGTAATTCCGAGGGTCAGGAACTGGGTCAGGGGGCTTGCGTTTTCCGAGTTGGAATCGTAGCCCTCGTTAAGAGAAATAAAGCGAACACCCAGCCTTGCAAACTCGTCGGAAATAAGCTCGCCGCTCTTTGAACTGTTACGGGCGAAACGGCTCAGATCCTTTACGATAACGCAGTTTATCCTGCCCCCGTGAATGTCGGTCAGCATACGCTCAAAGTCGGGGCGGTCGAAATCCGTGCCCGTAAAACCGTCGTCGGTATAGACGTCGTAAACCTCTATGTCCTCGGCCTGACCGACGTATTCTTTGAGAATTTCAATCTGCGATTTTACGGAGCTGCTGTAACCTGCTAACTCGTCCTCCTTGGAAAGGCGGGCGTACAAACCCGCTTTCCAGACAGTATTTTTCGCTATCATTTTACCACCTCTCCTTTAGTATAACATTGAGGCGTAAAGGTTTTCAAGCGGTAATTTCAGGCAGAATGCGCTGAATAAGCGCGTCTGCGATTACCTCGGAAAAGGGACGGTTTCCGATAAAATGAGGGCGGAGAGTAAGCCCCTCGGAGGTGAAAATATTTGATTTGGGTGCAGGTACAGAAGCTGACGGATTCTGTTCCTTGTTGGAGATTTTGCCGATATTTGCGGCGGTAGGATTTTCTGCATTTGCTTTAGCGATATTCTTATTATTCATAGTGTAGTTACTCCTTTCGCTGGGATTTTTGGATAAAAATCCCCTCTTATTCAGAAACATTAATTTTGTATCTCACTTGCTTTACCGCACTTTCTCATCCAATCCTTTCCGTGTGATACGCGTAAGGAAATTTCTTAATGTGATATTTATCACGCTGATAGGCTCTTAATCCTGATAGAATTGTAGACATTAAAGCCTGTATTTTGTTAACTCGATTTTCCCCTTGAAAATGCGGCAGACAAGGCATTATAATGAATAGTTGACGGTTATAAATTTATGTGGTATAATCGGAATAGAAAGCATGGCTTATGAATTTCTGCGATAAGCAGATAAGAAGGTTCGAAAATCGGCTTGCTAATCGGGCGGTTTAATCTTACTGCACCAAAAGGATTTAAAAGGACATAAACATGACTGACAAGGAATTTACTAAAGTTAAATATTCAAATGAGGGCAAAAATATCGAACCGGCAAGCAGGATTATCTGCGGCGTGATTACGATAATGCTGATTCTGAATACTATTTTTCTGCCTTGGACGCCAACCGGTATTATCGGCAAATTGGCAACGATAATCATAGCAGTTTTGTTTATGGTGTTTATGCTGCGGTTAAGCAAAAAAGTCGCTCTTAGAAAGAAGGAAGAAAAAAGGCGCCGCCGAATGTTGTTCTGCTGATAGTGGTAATTGCGCTGTTCGGCGCTGCGATATATTTTAGTGTTAAAAACTAATACGAAAAGATTACAGCTTGAAAAGAATAAGTAAAAAATATCCCGCTCTTCCTTTTTTGCAGGAAGGCGGGATAACGTTTTTTCCGAATCCGGGTTATTTACTCATAGTGCTATACGGCTTGATTTTATCCACAATCGCAGCTACCTCTCCGCTTGTAACAAGCACCGCCTTACTCCTCGGCAGGGAAAACACGGCTTCGGGCGTTTTGCCAACTCTGTAGCTGATATACTCGGCAGTACTTCTGTCCTGTGAGCCAAGGCAAAGAACGTGGTCGCAGTTGTTGATAATCGTCATAGCTGCGGCGTAGCCGTAAAGGGCTTCAAGCTGTGTAAGGCTCTGCAAAATGATGCTGACGGAAATATCACGGGAGCGGATTACGGAAATGATTTTATCGAAATCTGGAATCCTTGTCCCGGAAGCGAAATCGTCCATAATAATCCGCACAGGAACATCAAGTCTGC
>JBJERK010000175.1:0-3229 GCA_051882255.1 Ruminiclostridium sp. | reverse complement strand
CCCGCTTTTGCAAATCAACGGAAAGCTCGCACCCTGCTAAGCAGCCCGTCAATCTGCTCCTGGGTAGTTTCCGGCTTATCCCCGAAAGGAAACCTAATCCCGAGATTTTCGTATTTTCCTGCACAAAGCTTACGGAACTTAAGCAGCTCCGTCTTCTCCACGCAGCTATGGCTTTCCGCCAGCTCAAACAGCTTCCTTACGCTCTCCGGATTATCGTTAACTCCCGTAACTATAACCTGCCGAAGCCATGTGGGAATATTTCTCTTCTGTAATTCTTCAAGAAAACAGAGCGGCTTTTCAATCCCGCAGCCGATAAACTCCCGGTACTGCTCATCGTTGGTCATCTTTATGTCCAAAAGGCATAGGTCTGTAACCTCCAGCAGTCTTTCTGCCGCCGGATTCCATATACTTCCGCTTGTATCAAGAGCGGTATGGATTTTCTCATTCCTGCAAAGAGAAAAAAGCTCATATACAAAATCCGCCTGTACAAGAGGCTCGCCGCCGGAAACGGTAATACCGCCCTTTTCACCGAAGTACTCCCTGTAGCGGAGTACTTTTTTTAGTATCTCTTCGGGTGCAGTCTCGCTTCCTCCCGAAAAATCCCATGTGTCCGGATTGTGGCAGTAGCCGCAGCGGAGAGGACAGCCCTGCATAAAAAGGACAAACCGTACTCCCGGTCCGTCCAGCGTACCTAAGGTCTGGACGGAGTTTATTCTTCCGGTCATTACAGTGCGCCATGGAAGGTTCTGCTGATAACCTCACGCTGCTGCTCCTTGGAAAGCTTGTGGAAGTTAACTGCATAGCCGGAAACACGGATTGTAAGATTCGGGTACATTTCCGGATTTTCGTAAGCCTCGATAAGCTTTTCCTTGTTCAGCACGTTTACATTGATGTGGTGAGCGTGCTTGCAGAAATAGCCATCAAGGATAATTGTGAGGTTTTCAATTCTTGTGCCGTCGTCTGCGCCAAGAGCAGAAGGTATAATCGAGAAGGTATTTGAAATACCGTCACGGCAGCAGTCGTAGGGCATTTTAGCAAGGGAGTTAAGGGAAGCAAGGGCTCCGTTTGTCTCTCTGTTGTGCATGGGGTTAGCTCCGGGCGCAAAGGGCTCGCCCTTCTTTCTTCCGTCGGGAGTTGCGCCCGTCTTCTTTCCGTAAACAACGTTCGAAGTGATTGTAAGGGCGGAAAGGGTGTGGGTTGCGTTCTTGTAGGTGGGAGTCTTGCGAAGCTCGGTGATAACCTGCTCTAAAATACCCTTGGCAATATCGTCAACCTCGTCAATGTCGTTGCCGTACTTGGGGAAGTCTCCGGTTGTTTCAAAATCAACGATATATCCGTTCTCGTCACGGATAGGCTTTACGTTAGCGAACTTGATTGCACTCATAGAGTCGGTAATTACCGAAAGCCCTGCAACACCGAACGCCATAAGCCTTTCAACGTCGGTATCGTGCAGCGCCATCTGTGTCTTTTCGTAGGCGTACTTGTCGTGCATGTAGTGGATAACGTTCATTGTGTTGACATAAAGGCGGCTGAGCCATTCAAGGTAGATTTTAAATCTTGCGGAAACTGCCTCGTAGTCCAGCTTGTCTGCGCCGTAAGGCTCAATCTGGGGACCTATCTTCATTCCTGTAGTTGTATCGTAGCCGCCGTTAAGTGCAAGCAGCATAAGCTTCGGAAGATTGCATCTTGCGCCAAAGAACTGCATCTGCTTTCCTATCTTCATAGCGGAAACGCAGCAGGCAATTCCGTAGTCGTCGCCGTAGGTTACACGCATAAGGTCGTCGTTTTCGTACTGGATAGAGTCGGTGTCAATAGAAACCTTAGCGCAGAACTCCTTAAAGCCCTTAGGAAGACGTTCCGACCAGAGAATTGTAAGGTTCGGCTCGGGAGCGGAGCCTAAGTTATAGAGGGTATTGAGAATACGGAAGGAGGACTTAGTTACAAGGGTCTTTCCCGAAATACTCATACCGCCTACGCTTTCGGTAATCCACATGGGGTCGCCGCCGAAAAGCTCGTTGTATTCGGGTGTACGCAGGTGTCTTGCCATACGAAGCTTCATAACGAAATCGTCAATAAGCTCCTGCGCGCCCATTTCATCAAGTATTCCCCGCTCAATGTCACGCTGGATATATATGTCAAAGAAAGTGCTTACTCTGCCCATTGACATAGCTGCGCCGTTCTGCTCCTTTATAGCTGCCAGATAGGCAAAATATGTCCACTGGATAGCCTCTCTTGCATTTCCTGCGGGCTTGCTTATATCATATCCGTAAAGCTCCGCCATTTCCTTCATTTTCTTAAGAAATGCAATCTGCTGATAAAGCTCCTCAAGCAGGCGGATATTGTCGGCATTCATAAGGTTTTCTCCCGCCTTGCGCTTGTCCTCGGACTTCTGCTCAATAAGGAAATCAACGCCGTAAAGTGCAACTCTGCGATAGTCGCCGATTATTCTTCCTCTGCCATAGGCGTCGGGAAGACCTGTCATAATGCCTATATGGCGGGCTTTCTTCATTTCGTCGGTATATACTCTGAAAACGCCGTCGTTATGGGTGGTTCTGTACTGGAACTCCTGCTCGATAGTATCTGAAAGCTTGTAGCCGTAGGCTTCGCAGGCTGAACGAGCCATTCTTATTCCGCCGAAGGGGTTAACCCCTCTCTTTAAGGGAGCGTCGGTCTGAAGTCCAACGATAAGCTCCTTTTCCTTGTCCAGATAGCCCGCTTTATAGTTCGTAAGAGAGGAAACGTTAACGGTATCAACATCAAGAACTCCGCCCTTTTCCCGCTCCTGCTTTAAAAGGTCGTTAAGCTTGTCCATAAGCTCACTTGTGCGCTTTGTAGGGCCGCAGAGGAAGCTGCTGTCCCCCTCGTAGGGTGTGTAGTTGCTCTGAATAAAGCGTCTTACGTTGACTGCGGCTCTCCATGAATTTCCCTTGAAGCCTTCCCACTGTGCAAATTCCATAATCTTTACCTTTCCTTTCTTCTTCTGTATTAATCTGTTAAAACAAAAAGGGCAGTCCGATAAAGGACTGCCCAGACGGTCGGCATATAACGGCTTTTCGCCGCACCCGTGCCGCACTGTGTGAACTCACGCTACCGTCAGCGGCTCGGTTTACAGTTACAGTATAATATAATTTTTCCGGATTGTCAACAGGTTTCTGAAAAAATTTTTTCTGTTATGGCAATACCGCATAATTATTGTCGTGCGATTACGCAGTCAGATTTTTCGTCAGAT
>JBJERK010000174.1:0-3233 GCA_051882255.1 Ruminiclostridium sp. | reverse complement strand
CTTGTTTGCTTCGCAAACCATTTTAAGAACATTTTATCATTTTAAGGAATCGCCTTACGGCTCTTTTTATGATATAATAACCTTAACGATAGTCATTGTTGAAAAGGAGGATATTTCTCATCGGGGAAATCAAAAATGTATGGACTATCTCAGCTACAATATATCAAAAAATCTTAACCGTATCCGCACCTCACGCGGAATGAGCCTTGACGCAGCCGCAGAGCAGACGGGCGTAAGCAAAAGTATGCTGTACCAGATTGAACAGGGTACTGCCAATCCTTCAATCAACGTGCTCGGCAAGATAGCCTCGGGGCTCAGAATTGAATTTACCGAGCTTATTGCTTCTCCGCCCGAGGCGTCCTATCTTGTAAAAACGGCGGAGGTTTATCCTATTAAGGAGGACGGAAAATATACTGTAAAAACCTGCTTTCCGTACGAGGACAACAAGAAGATTGAGCTTTACCGCATTGACATTCTCCCCGGCGGAGTGTATGTAAGCGGCGGTCACGGTTCGGGAACGAGGGAGTATATCGCCGTGCTGGAGGGGGTGCTGACAGTAGATACGGGTCGGGAGATACAGGAGGTAAATACCGATGAAATTTTCCGTTTCAACTGCGAGGAGGAGCACAGATATATGAATAACGGGGAAGCGTCAACCGCCTTTATCTGCTTCTTTGTGGCGTGAATTTCAATCATTTTGTTCTATATATTGAACAAAATATGCTCTCAAAATGCAGGAATGCAAAACATATAATTCATATATTGTGCAATTCACGCATAAATAATTGACTAAAAATGGTGTTTTAGGTAATATTTCCGAATTTGTATGAATGGTATTGACATTTAGCTTGCATAGAGTTATACTGTAATTGTTCAAAATAGTAAACCAAAAAGACAACGGGGTCGTTAATGCTCCCGTTGTCTTTTATTTTTAAGGAGATGGTCTTTATGAAGCTGGCAGAAACAGGATTAACAGCTGAAGAACTCAAGGAAAAAACAAAGAAGTACATGATTGAAACCTACGAGCGTTTCGATTTTGTGGCAGACAGCGCAAGCGGCGTCTACATGTATGACGACAAGGGAACGCCCTACCTTGATTTTTATGCAGGAATTGCAGTAAACTCGGTAGGCAACTGCTGCAAGCCTGTGGTTGACGCAGTCTGTGAGCAGGCAGCAACCCTTATGCAGACCTTTAACTATCCCTATACCGTTCCCCAGGCGCTTCTTGCAGAAAAAATCTGTACGGCAA
The DNA here is from genome assembly GCA_051882255.1 of Ruminiclostridium sp. Classification (GTDB taxonomy): domain Bacteria; phylum Bacillota; class Clostridia; order Oscillospirales; family Ruminococcaceae; genus Ruminiclostridium_E. The sequence continues at coordinate 1,984 of JBJERK010000174.1, read as the reverse complement.
TCGGAATGGACAAGATTTTCTATCAGAATACAGGTACCGAAGCAAACGAGGCTATGATTAAGATGGCTCGTAAGTACGGCGTTGAAAAATACGGACCAAAGCGCTACAACATAGTTACTGCCGCAAAGTCCTTCCACGGCAGAACCTTCGGCGCAATGAGCGCCACCGGTCAGCCCGACAACGCCTGCCAGATAGGCTTCGGCGATATGGTTCCCGGCTTTACTTATGCACCCTACAACGATTTGCAGGCATTCAAGGACGCCTGCACGGAAAATACAATTGCAATAATGATTGAGCCGGTACAGGGCGAGGGCGGAGTTAATCCCGCAACACCCGAATTTATGACGGGACTCAGAAAATTCTGCGATGAAAACAATATGCTGCTGCTGCTGGACGAGGTGCAGACAGGCTGGTGCAGGACAGGCGCCCTGATGTCCTTTATGAATTACGGAATAAAGCCGGATATTGTATCTATGGCAAAGGCTATGGGCGGCGGAATGCCGATAGGCGCTATATGTGCAACAGAAGAGGTTGCAAAGGCGTTTACAATGGGCTCCCACGGTACAACCTTCGGCGGACACCCGGTATGCTGCGCTGCTTCCTATGCGGCAGTAAGCGAAATGCTTGAAAAAGACCTTGCCGGTAACGCAAAGAAAATGGGCGAGTACTTTATGAAGAAGCTGTCGGAGCTGCCTCATGTAAAGGAAGTAAGAGGACAGGGACTTCTTGTGGGAGTTGAGTTCGAGGATCTGGACAGCGTTGCTGTAAAGCACGCCTGCTTTGACAGGAAGCTGCTTATTACCGCAATCGGTTCAAGAATAATCAGAATGATTCCGCCGCTGACTATAACGGAAAGCGACTGCGACAAGGCTTACGAGATTATAAGAGAAGCTGTCTGCGAGGTTGCAGGAGAATAAAGAGAATTAAAAGGTTATTATCCGCCAATGGCGGTTAAGTGTAGGAAGGCTGTTTTTACAGCGTGTGAAAGGAGAACAAATATGAAAGTAAGGTCAATGTTCAGAGCAATCAGTATGTTAGCAGCAGGAGTTGTGGCAGCAGCCTCAATTTCCGCTTGTTCGGGTTCATCTACAGAAACAACAGCAGCTTCCACTGCTCCCGCTTCTACGGGAGAAGCAACAGCCGAAAAGAAGGTTTTGCGTGTAGGAATGGAGTGTGCTTATGCGCCCTTTAACTGGACGCAGGTAAGCCCCGAGGTTTCCAACGGAGATACCGCAGTTGAAATTTACGGCGGAGGCGGCTATGGCTACGGCTACGACGTTATGGTTTCAAAGCTTATCGCAGATGAGCTTGGAATGGATCTTGAAATACATAAGGTTGAGTGGGATTCAATCGGCGTGCTTATGGACGCAGGTGAATATGACTGCATTATCGCAGGTATGGGCAGAACCTCGGAGCGTATGCTTTCCTACTCATTCACAGAGCCTTATTATTACAGAAGCAACTGCATAGTAGTAAAGAAGGGCTCGGAAATTGAAAACGTAACGGGCTTATCTGATTTTGCGGGCAAGAACGTTACTGCCACAACACAGCTTGGAACAGGCTGGGTTCCGCTTCTTAACCAGATTCCCGACGTAAATCTCGGCGCAAACTACGAAACTACAGCAGAGGTATTTATGGCACTGTCCAACGGAAGCGCAGACGTTGCGGTAATCGACCTTCCTACCGCTCAGTCAGCCCTGCTCACAAATACAGACCTTAAGATTATCGTGCTTGAAGAGGGCGATACCTTTGTAGGTGACGAGGAAATGACAAATGTATGTATTGCAACACGCAAGGACGACACAGAGCTTCGGGACAAGATTCAGACCGCTATGAATACCGTAGGTCTTGACAGGGATAAGATGAACGAAATGATGGAAGAAGCAATTTCTGTTCAGCCTGCTGCAAACTAATCGGATAAGAAACAATGCGCCGCTTTCTTACACCGCAGGAAGCGGCGCTGCAATTAAAGGAGGACAGGCTT
>JBJERK010000173.1:0-3248 GCA_051882255.1 Ruminiclostridium sp. | reverse complement strand
CCGAAGCTGGTGGAGCTGGGATAAGCCGAACTGCTCGGCGTTCTCAATAACCATTATAACCGCATTTGGAACATCAATACCAACCTCAATAACAGTTGTTGAAACAAGCAGCTTAATCTCCCCGCTCTTAAATCCTGCCATAACAGAATCCTTTTCGCTCTGCTTCATTTTTCCGTGGAGAAGACCTATATTTATATCCGAAAACTCTCCCTTTTTAAGCCGCTCGTAGTACTCCGCCGCAGCCTCCTTGCCGCTGCTTTCGTCCTCCTCTATCCTCGGGCAGACGATATAAGCCTGAAATCCGTTTTCAATGTACTTTCTGATAAAGCGGTAAATCCGGGGGCGGAAGTCGGAGGTTACGCCGTAGGTTCGTATGGGTATTCTTCCCTGTGGCATTTCATCAAGCACGGAAACCTCTAAATCCCCGTAGATTACAAGTGCAAGAGTTCTCGGTATAGGCGTTGCAGACATAACTAAAGTATGGGGCATATCACCTTTTCCGCTTAAAACCGTTCTCTGCTCGACTCCGAAGCGGTGCTGCTCGTCGGTTATTACAAGCCCCAGAGCCTTGAAGCTTACCGCTCCCTGTATTATGGCATGAGTTCCCACCCCAACCATAGCAGAACCTTCCGAAAGTGCGGCATAGGCCTGCTTTTTCGGGGTACTGCCCGTAAGAAGAACAACGCTTATTCCGAGGGGTTCAAGAAGCCCGCTTAAGGTGTCGGCATGCTGCTTTGCCAGTATTTCCGTTGGCGCCATAAGTGCAGACTGATAGCCGTTTTTCGCTGCAAAACAGCAAAGCGCCGCCGCCACAAGGGTTTTTCCGCTGCCAACGTCGCCCTGCAAAAGCCGATTCATCGGCAGACCGCTTTTCATATCGGAAATGCACTCGTCTATTGAACGCATTTGTGCGCCTGTGGGAGTAAAGGACAACTGTCCGAAAAAGTCGGACATATCCTGCTCGACCATAACCGCAGGAGTCTTTTTGCGGCTTTTCTGCTTCATCATCTTAAGACCAAGCTGTAGGGTAAGCAGCTCCTCAAAGGCAAGCCTTCTCCTGCCCTTTTCAAGTTCATCAAAATCCGAGGGGAAATGTACTGCACCAAGAGCTTTCTTATAGTCCATAAGCTCATACCGCTCTCTTATTTCCTCCGGCAGCAGCTCCTCCGTCTCGCAGAGCTTAAGTGCGTTTTCTACGCAGTTCGCAACAACCTTTGCGCTCAGTCCCTCGGTAAGGTGATATTTCGGGGTCAGCAGATTCTTGTCCGAGGCGTCAATGAAAACGGGAGAGGGACATTCCTTTGCAAGGATAGTGCCCTTTATCTTACCCGTAAAAACGTATTCCCTTCCCTCGATAAGCCTGTCGAATGAATACTTGCTGTTGAAAAAGGTTATAAGAACATTGTCGGTGTTGTCGCTTACAACCGCCTTGAAGATTGAAACTGTTCTTGATATATAGGGGTGCAGCTTTTTTACCACAATCCCGCTGAAAACCGCAGTTTCCTCGGGCGTAAGGCTGTCTATTGGTGCAGGAGCGGTAAAGTCGGTATAATCCCTTGGAAAGCAGCGCAGCAAATCCCCTACTGTTTCTATTCCAAGCTTACGGAACAGCGCCGCCCGCTTTTCGCCGACTCCCTTCAAGTAGGTTATAGAGTCGCTCTCCTTCATTTCTGCACCTCCTGACTTTGTATCTGAAAAAATACCGTTTACGCCCGTAGGCATAAACGGTTATTTTTAATTCTGTTGAGAATTTTTATGAGCCTTATTCAACGGATACTATATAGTAATATACAGGCTGTCCGCCGTTTACAAGGGTTATCTCTATATCGCTGCTGAAACGGGACTTAAGGGTTTCGTAGGCCTCTGCTGCGTCCTCCTCGGATACGTCTGCGCCGTATATTACGGTGATATAGGAGGTACTTCCGCTTACAAGCCGCTTAACCGTCTTGTAAAGCGCCTTGACAATGTCCTTTTCAACAACCGCAAGCTTTCCGTTCTCCATTCCGAGAATGTCGCCCTGCTTGATTTTCTTGTCGTCAACCTCGCTGTCACGGACAGCAAAGGTTATAAGTGCAGTTCCTACGCTGTCAAGAGCCGAGGTCATAGCAGCGCTGTTTTCAGCGGCGGAAATAGTCTCGTCAAAGGAAAGCATAGCAGTAAGTCCCTGGGGAATTGAGCGGGTCTGCAAAACTATTACGTTTCTGTCGGTGGCAAGCTTAACAGTCTGCTCAGCCGCCATTATTATATTCTTATTGTTGGGAAGGACGAAAACGTTGTGTGCAGGAGTTGCCATTACCGCTTCAAGAATATCCTCGGTGGAAGGGTTGGAGGTCTGACCGCCTCTTACTATGCTGTCAACGCCAAGGTCGGTAAATAGCGCCTCTACTCCCTCGCCTGAAGCTACTGCAACAAAACCGAATTCCTTTTCGGGCTTAACGGGAGCAAGCTTTTGCTTGCTTTCGTTTTCAGCCTTAAGCTCCTGCGCCTTGTGCTGCTCCTTCATATTCTCAATCTTCATATTAACGAGAGAACCGAAGCAGATACCCTTTTCAAGGGCTTTTCCGGGATGCTCGGTGTGAACGTGAACCTTAATAATTCCGTCGTCGTCCACAACAACAACGCTGTCGCCTATGCTTTCAAGGTAGGCACGAAGCTTTGTAGCGTCCTCGCAGCCCTCTTTTTTATTTACAATGTATTCGGTGCAGTAGGTAAACTCAATGTCGGTCTTGAAGGAGCCTGCGGCGTTTCTGCTTACGACTGCAACCTCTTTCTTTGCGGTTTCCTCATTGTCGGGGATAATGCCTTCTCCCTTAAGAACGCTGTAAATGCCCTTAATTATGGTAAGAAAGCCCATTCCGCCTGCGTCAACAACTCCTGCCTTTTTAAGTGCAGGAAGCAGGTCGGGAGTACGGCTGAGAGAAGCCTCGCCTTCGGCGATAAGCGCCTCCATAACCGGGATTATATCATCGGTTTCCTCCGCCTTTTTGAGGGCTGCCTCCGCCGCTTCCCTTGAAACGGTAAGAATTGTACCTTCGGTAGGCTTCATAACCGACTTGTATGCGGCTTCAACGCCCTTTCCGAGAGCTTCGGCAAAATCCTTTCCCGTAGCGGTTGTTTTTCCCGCAAGTCCCTTTCCGAGTCCCCTGAACAGGAGAGACAGAATAACGCCCGAATTTCCTCTTGCACCCCGCAGCATAGCAGACGCCGCAGAAGAGGAAACGGAAGCGACGGTTATGTCCTCTCCCATA
>JBJERK010000172.1:0-3248 GCA_051882255.1 Ruminiclostridium sp. | reverse complement strand
ATCGCTTGAGCGGAATTTAAGGGGCGGTAAAGGCTTCGGGGATTTCTGTCCGCCCTTTGCTCCCTTTGTTCCCCGCAGGTAGCCTGTTTCGGTAAGCTCCCGCTTTATTTCCGATAGCTCAGCCTCGCTTCCTGCGCCGCTGCCTATTCTGCTGGCGGCGTCGAAAACGCTGTCGATATATAAAAGCTCCTTTTCGCCCTGCTCAATAAGCTTTGACAGCATTTTTTCCGCTGTGTCAAGCTTCTTGTACTCTGCGTAGTATTTTTGTGCATTTGCAGAAGGCGAAAGCCGCACATCAAGGCTTATAGTCCTTTGTCCGCCGTTTATATAGTCATCAACGGTTATAGCGTTCATACCCTTTTCCATACGGTAGAGATTAGCGCTTAAAAGGTCGCCGCAGACTCGGAAATCATCTCTTTCGGAGCAGTTTGCAAGCTCCTGCCGCTGAAGCCCTAACTTACGGGAAATCCTCTCGTATATGTTCATTATATTTTTCAGCAGGTCGCCGGAACGCTGCTTTATGCGGTCTGCGTCAGCCCTGCCGCCGAAAAATTTGTCCAAAAGCAGCGAGGGGCTGTCCCAGTGGGTTTCGGTCATTTCAGCGCCGTACTGGTTTACGGGAACAAAGCAGAAATCCTTCGGCTTTCCTGTTCGTTCCGATACCATTGTGCAGCCTTTTCCGCTTTTCATATAAGCGGCGCTTTGTTTCAGGAAAAATATAAGCTTGTCGGTTCTGTCGGGGGTAAGCTCCTTTACGGTAACGTCAATGTCCTTAGCGCAGGAGTAGGCGCATTCACGGGCGAATATGGGGGAAATGCCTTCAAAAATCGCCATAAGCGCTTTAGAGAGCCGCATTTCGCCGTAGCTTGCTAACTGCTCCTCAAAATCAGAAAAATCATATTCAAGCAGGCTTATCCGCTTTTCACGGGGCGGCGGCTCGTAGAAAACTCCCGGGAGAATCCGCCGTACAGAGGAAATATCGTCGGTTATCCGCTTTACGCTGTCGATAACCCGCCAGCCCTCCGCCGTTTTCGTCATAAGTATTATATTGCTGTGCTTTCCCATAATTTCGGCGGCAATCCTGTTCTGGCAAAGGTCGCCGATTTCGTTGGTGCACTCAAAATCTAAGTTGATTATACGCTCCAGCCCGTCCTGTGAAATTCCCGTAAGGCGTCCGCCCTGTAAATGCTTACGCATAAGCATACAAAGCATAGGCGGCTGCTTCGGGTTTTCGGGAGAGGCGGCGGTAAGGGAAACCCTTGCCGCAGAGGAATCCGCCGAAAACAGGATTTTCTCTGCTCCGCCGAAGGTGCGTATTGTTATTATAAGCTCGTCGCGGGAGGGCTGGTGGATTTTGTCCACTCGCCCGCCTACAAGCTTTCTGTCAAGCATTTCCTGCATAACGCAGTGAAGAAATGCGCCGTCAAGGGACAAAATATCACCTCGTTCCGTTCTGCTTTAAAAGCGTTATATATATCTGCAAGGGTCGCTCATACTGAGCGGTATAAATATCTCCGCCTCGGGGAAGTGTTCCCGAAGCTCATCCATAAACATTCCGCAGACTATGCTTTCCGTGCCGTAGTGACCTGCGTCAATAACGGTAAGTCCTGCGTTTTTAGCGTCCACAAAGCCGTGGTGCTTTACGTCGCCGGTAATTATTGCGTCAATTCCCTTTTCAATACAGGTGTAGATTTCATCGTTTCCTGCACCCGAACAAAGGGCAACCCTTTCAATAGTCTTTCCCCCGTCGCAGTACCGCACGGTATTGCAGCCAAAGGCTTTCTTTGTGTTTTCAGCAAGATATTCGGCGCTTATTCCGAAGTCAAGCTTTCCAATCCGTCCGTAGCCTATATTTTCCTTTTCGTGAATTAGGTGCAGTACCGGTGCGTCAACGGGATTTCCGAAGCCCATAAGCTCATACATCATATCGCTTATTCCGCCTCTTGCCATATCAACGTTGGTATGGGCGCAGATAGCGGCGATATTATACTTTATGAGCCGGTATACGGGGCTTGTCTCGTCAAGGGAGCGTATTTTGTTGAAAATTACCGGGTGGTGAGAAACAATAAGGTCGGTGGAGGTTTTCGCACACTCCTCCACTATTTCGTTTGTTATATCAAGGCAGACGGCAATCCTGCTTACTTCCTTTTTCCTGTCGCCAACAAGAAAACCTGCGTTGTCGAAGGAGTCCTGAAGCTTAAAGGGAGCAAAGCTGTTTATACAGTCAAAAATTTCTTCTGCAAGCATAATTCCCGTCCTTTCTAATCAATCAGTTTTTCGTATTCCGGATTGCCCTTAGCAAGCTTTATAAGCCGCTTTTTTACGCTTTCTGCGTACTCCGGGCTTTCGTTCTTTCCGAAAAAGGCAAATTTTTCTTCGATTTCGGTCTTAATGCCCGTATATTTTACAAGCATTACGGTATAGATTTTCCCCGCCGCCCTTGCGGCTTCCTCACGTTCAATTTCAAAGCCGCTCTTGTACAGTTCTCTTCTGAGAACTTCGGCTTTGGTCATAGGCTGGAGGATAAAGCGGGTGTCTGGGGTTATGAATTTACATTCCGTTACAATTCTTGCAATAAGCTCTCCGCCCATTCCTGCCACAATAATATCATCGCAGGGCGGCACGCTTTCAAGTCCGTCGGATTTTATAAGCTTGATGCAGTCCTGCGCCCCGTATTTTGCGACCGTAGCCGCCGCCGCTTCAAGAGGTCCTTCGTTTATGTCGCAGGCGATAATATCCCCCGCTCCTGCTTCTCTGAGATAACAGGGAAGCAGGGCGTGGTCGGTTCCTACGTCGCATATCCTGCGGTTAAGCCGCACCATTTTCGCAATTGCGGCAAGGCGGGGGTCAAGTCTTATCACTTGTTTACTGCTTCGTTCAGCTTCTTTACAAGAGCGTCAGCGTCAGCGCCGTGAACAGCGCAGGCTTCTGCAACGGTTTCGCCTCTTGCGGAGGGGCAGCCGAGGCAGTGCATTCCCATTTCAAAGAAATAGGGAGCGGCAGCTTCGCCGTGTGCGTCAAGAATATCGCCGATGATTGTATCCTTTGTGATTTCCATTTTAAAGTCCTTCTTTCCCGGATATTTGCCTGTCAATATGATATACTGACAGGCTATTTCTTTATTATATATCATTTTGAGGGAAATTACAAGAGCAAAACGGGGGATTTCGGGGAAAAAATCAGAGAAAATGATGTTTTTGGGGATAGAGTAGGCTTTGGCTTGACTTTGGTAGTCTGACGTAGTATAA
>JBJERK010000171.1:1568-3250 GCA_051882255.1 Ruminiclostridium sp. | reverse complement strand
TCCGCGATAAGGGCAGCCTTATTTTTATAGATTTGAGGGATAGGACAGGTATTGTTCAGCTTGTTTTTGACGACACCACCGACAAGGAGGTTTTCGCAAAGGCAAAAACCGTCAAGAACGAGTACGTCCTTATGGCAAAGGGAGTTTTAAGACAGCGTGAAAGCGTTAACTCCGACATAAAAACCGGAAATGTTGAAATTCTCGTATCTGACCTTCGTATTCTTTCAAAGGCAAACACACCTCCCTTTGAAATCTCAAACGACAATAAGGTTAACGATGAAATCCGCCTTAAGTACAGATACCTTGACCTCCGCAGAAAGAAGCTTCAGGACAATATTATCACAAGGCACAAAATTGCAAAGGTTGCAAGAGAATATTTCTACGACAACGGCTTTATTGAAATAGAAACTCCTATGATGATAAAGTCTACTCCGGAGGGCGCAAGAGACTACCTTGTTCCCTCAAGAATACACGAGGGCAAGTTCTATGCTCTTCCCCAGTCCCCCCAGATTTACAAGCAGCTTCTTATGATTGCAGGCTTTGACCGTTATATCCAGCTTGCCCGCTGCTTCAGGGACGAGGATCTTCGTGCGGACAGACAGCCTGAATTTACCCAGATTGACCTTGAAATGTCCTTTGTTGACGTTGACGATATTCTGAAAATCGGCGAGGGCTTTGTTCAGAAGCTTATGAAGGAAATTCTGGACGTTGATATTCCTATGCCCCTACCGCGCTTAAGCTACAACGACGCTATGAACAGATACGGCTCAGATAAGCCGGATACCCGCTTCGGAATGGAGATTACAGATATTTCCGAAACCGTTAGAAACTGCGGCTTCGGCGTATTTACCTCTGCAATCGAAAACGGCGGCTCTGTTCGCGGTATCGTAGCTAAGAATGCTGCTTCTGTCCTTACAAGAAAGGAAATTGATAAGCTTGCGGAAGCTGCAAAGGGAATCGGCGCTAAGGGTCTTGCTTATATCAGATGGGTTGACGAGGCGCCTAACTGCTCCTTCGGTAAGTTTATGACCGAGGACGAGCTTAAGGCAGTTTTGTCTGCACTCGGCTGCGAAAAGGGCGACGTTGCGCTTATTATTGCAGATAAAAACAAGGTTACTCTGCCTGTTTTAGGTGCATTAAGACTTACTGTAGCTAAGCAGCTTGACATTATTCCCGAGGGCTATAACTTCCTCTGGATAACAGAATTCCCCTTCTTTGAGTATAACGATGAGACAGGAAACTGGGACGCAATGCACCACCCCTTTACAATGCCTCTTGACGAGTGCATACAGTACCTTGGAACTGCTCCCGAAAAGGTTTTCGCAAAGTGCTATGACCTTGTTCTCAACGGCGTTGAGCTTTGCAGCGGCTCTATCAGAATAAACGACCCTGAGCTTCAGGAAAAAATGTTCAAGCTCCTCGGTCTTACGGAAGAAGAGATACAGGCGAAATTCGGCTTCCTTGTTGACGCCTACAAGTACGCTGCTCCTCCTCACGGCGGCATGGGCATAGGTCTCGATCGTCTTGCAATGCTTATCTGCGGTGCTGACAGCCTGAGAGATGTGCTTGCATTCCCGAAAATTAAGGACGCAAGCGAGCTCATGAGCGACTGCCCCGCCGAGGTTGACGAAAAGCAGCTTGAGGAGCTTCATATAAGAACTGTTCTTTCGGAAAAGTAAAAC
>JBJERK010000171.1:0-1468 GCA_051882255.1 Ruminiclostridium sp. | reverse complement strand
TTTGCAACGTCACGCATAGGTATATACTTACCGTCGTTATGCTCCGCAAGGTCGATTAATACACGAAGCGCATATCGCCCTCTTGTTGAAATCATCATAATTTTATTATCCTTTCTGTAAATTTGAAAAGTTTATAAAACCGAATTATCCCCAAGCGGAAAACCGCTCAGGGAAATAATTCTGTTAATTGGATTACTCAGCGAAAAGCGGTGTTGAAAGATACCTGTCTCCCGTATCCGGAAGAAGAACAACTATGTTCTTGCCCTTGTTTTCGGGTCTTTTTGCAAGCTGTATAGCTGCCCATGCAGCTGCACCCGAAGAAATTCCTACAAGCACACCCTCGCTCTTTCCGATAAGTCTGCCTGTTTCAAAGGCGTCCTCGTTGGAAACAGGAATAATTTCGTCGTAAACCTTTGTATTGAGTACCTCAGGTACAAAGCCTGCGCCTATACCCTGAATCTTGTGAGGTCCAGCAACGCCTGTGGAAAGTACCGCGGAGGAAGCTGGTTCAACTGCAACCACCTTGACAGCAGGATTTTTCGACTTAAGGTATTCGCCGACGCCGGTAAGAGTTCCGCCTGTACCAACGCCTGCAACAAAAATATCAACCTTACCGTCGGTGTCCTCCCAGATTTCAGGACCTGTTGATTTTCTATGTGCTTCGGGGTTGGCAGGATTTGTAAACTGGGAAGGAATAAAGCTGTCCGGAATTTCCTCTGCAAGCTCCTGCGCCTTTGCAATAGCGCCCTTCATTCCCTTTGCGCCGTCGCTCAGGACAAGCTCTGCACCGTAAGCCTTCATAAGCTGTCTGCGTTCAACTGACATTGTTTCGGGCATTACAATAATAATGCGGTAGCCTCTTGCTGCTGCAACCGCAGCGAGACCTATACCGGTATTGCCGGAGGTAGGCTCGATAATAACCGAGTCGGGCTTAAGCTTGCCGCTTGCCTCCGCGTCGTCAATCATTGCCTTTGCAATTCTGTCCTTTACGGAGCCTGCGGGGTTGAAGTATTCAAGCTTTGCAAGAACGGTAGCCTCAAGGCCAAGGTTCTTTTCAATGTGTGTAAGCTCAAGAAGCGGGGTTTTTCCGATAAGCTGGTCAGCTGTTTTATAAATGTTGGACATAGTGGTTTACTCCTTTATCTAACTGCATTAAAACCATTTTCAAGGTCTGCAATAATATCGTCAATATGTTCTGTACCGATAGAAAGACGGATTGTGTTGGGCTTAATTCCCTGCTCTTCAAGCTCTTCCTCGGTAAGCTGGCTGTGGGTTGTGGTTGCGGGGTGAATTACAAGAGACTTTACGTCTGCTACATTTGCGAGCAGAGAGAAAATCTTGAGATTATCGATAAATTTGTGTGCTTCCTTAACGCCGCCCTTGATTTCAAAGGTAAAGATGGAGCCGCCGCCGTTGGGGAAATATTTTTCGTACAGCGCGTGGTCGGGATGGCCTGAAATCGAGGGAT
>JBJERK010000170.1:0-3251 GCA_051882255.1 Ruminiclostridium sp. | reverse complement strand
CACTTTGAGGCGTACAGAAGCGGAGAGAAGAACGACCCGGAGAGCGGTATGCCGCACTTGTGGCACGTAGCCTGCAACATAATGTTCCTGATCGAACTGGAGAGGTGCGAAAATGCAGGCGTCAAGTAACAGCACCCGCAAGGGTTCCAGAGCCACGTATACGCACTGCAAACCGCCGCAGGATTGCTTTTTCTGCAAGTATCCCGATTGCGTTGCAGGTCTGAACAAGAAGACGACGAGGGAAGAACAGGAATTTTATACTATCTCGGGAAACCGGGTGAATATGAGAGGAGTCAAAAAATGTTAGCAATAATTATTACAGCCTTCGCCTCAGCTGCGCTTACCGCCTCCGTGTTCTGCTGCTTATCGGCAGCGAAACACAACGAAGACGAGCGCAGAATTAAGGAACTGGAAGAGCTGCTGCTAAGGAAGGAGCACGCCGATGACAAACAGGAAGCTTAAGAATGCTCAGAGGAATATGCGGATTCGTGAAGTTATTTGTGATAATGCAGTAAATCTTTTCTCCGCCGCTGTGTGCTTACATACTATGGGTGAGAGCAAGAACCGCATAGCAGCTATGCTGCAGGAATATCACGATGAAACCGTCCCCGAATATGAGAAGCTGGCCGCCGAAGACGTTCAGCACGAGAGCGTTATCAGAGGGCTTACCGCTATCGGTATGGAGTTTGAGCAGGTATTATCCTGTGTAAGGGAACGCTGTCCCGACCAGCACCCTAAATTTCAGCATGCACTTGCAGAAAATCTCGGTATTTTGCTAATGCAGATAAATCATACATTCGGCTACGGGCAGAAACGGCTTACCGCCTTACTGGATATGACGGCGCAGTACAAAGGGGACGCACGGTCCGAAGCCGGGAAGCTGTTTGGCCTTAACTTCATATTCGATGAGCAGGAGCTGCCGGACGTAGATGCACTCGCATACAAAAAGCCTAAGTTGAGCTATTCGGAACAGCGCCGATTGTCAGCCGATATGGAGGCAGTAAGAGTAATTCAGAATTGCAGGAGGTAATTATGACCGCTAAGGAGTATCTGAGCCAGTACGCTGCGCTTGATGCCGAAATTAACTGCAAGCTTGAGCAGCTTGCCAAGCTTCGTGCACTCTCTACAAGCATACCAGCTCCATCGGGTGGGGGAAGCTCCGGCTCTCCATCTGACAGGACGGGAAATATCACGGCTAAAATAGTTGATATGGAAAACGAATTCAACGCTAAGATTGACAGGCTTGTGGATTTACAGAAGAAAATCGAAACTACAATTGAGGCAGTCGAGGACAGCAGGTACAGAACAATACTAACCGAGCGGTACATAAACAGAAAGAAATGGGAGGATATTGCGGATATTCTGCATATAGACCTCAGATGGCTGTACGTTCTTCACGGTCGTGCCCTGAATGAAATAAAAATACACCATTGAAATTCACTATAATTCTGTGTTATAGTTATGCTGAGGAACAAGACGAAGAAAACAGCACATTCTTGTCTTACCCTTGGTATATCTTTCGCCTTAATTTCGGCAGGTTTTGTTCATTTTTCCTGCCGAACTTTCTCCCCGAAAGCGGTTCATGACGCAATCGGGGTTCTCTTTAACTCATAGGCCGAAGCCGTCCAGTAGGGGCGGCTTTGTGCGTTTCAAGGTGGTGATAGCGTGAACGAACGGCAGAAGAAATTTGCAGAATATTATGCGCAGAGCGGAAATGTTTTTCAGTCTGCAGTAAAGGCAGGATATTCGGAAAACTATGCAAAAGCAAGGGGACACGAACTGTTGGACAATGTTGGAATTGCAGAATATATAAAAAAGCTTACCGAGAAAACAAGAAATAAACGAATTTTATCCGCTTCAGAGCGGCAGGAAATTCTTTCCGACCTTGCTCGCAACACCGCAGAACTTGCGGCAGACCGTATCCGCGCTATCGACACGCTGAATAAAATGACGGGAGAATATATCAACAGAACCGAGCTGAGCGGAGACCTGGGCGTGGTGATTGTGGACGATGTCAAGTAAAATAAGGCTGTCCGAGATAATTGCAAGCAGTTTTTATGGGGTTCACAAAGCTATCAAGAGCGGCAAATACTCACACTACTGGCTCAAAGGCGGTCGTGGAAGCTGTAAGTCCTCTTTCGCAAGCATAGAGCTGATTTTAGGAATTATGGAACACCCCGGGACTAACGCTGTTGCACTCCGTAAGGTAGGATTATATCTGAAAGACAGCGTTTATGAGCAGCTGCTATGGGCAATTGATAAGCTGGGCGTTGCTGCCTATTGGCAGCAGAAGCTATCCCCGCTGGAGCTGATATATACGCCGACAGGACAGCGAATTATTTTTCGAGGGGCGGACAAACCCCGTAAAATTAAATCCACCAAAGTGAAAAAAGGCTATATCCGCTACGTTTGGTACGAAGAAGCGGACGAATTTAACGGGCAGGAAGAAATTGACAACATCAATCAGTCCCTGCTCAGAGGCGGGGAGAAATTCGATGCTTTCTATACCTATAACCCGCCGAAATCGGTGCGCAGCTGGGTTAATTCCGCAGTCTCGGAGCCGAAACCCGGGAAGCTTGTCCACCACAGCGACTACCGAGCTGTTCCCCGTGAATGGCTGGGTCCGGAGTTCATCAGCGAGGCGGAATACCTGCGGGAAGCGAACCCTGCCAGATATGAGAACGAATATCTCGGCGAGGTTACGGGAACAGGCGGGGAAATCTTCACAAATATCGAAATTCGTGAAATCTCCGATGAGGAAATCGAGAGCTTTGATAAGACGTACCGAGGTCTTGACTGGGGATACGGTGCCGACCCGTTTTCTTATGTTGCAGTAAGCTATAACAGCGCAGTCAGAGCGCTGTATATATACTATGAATTCTACAAATGCGGTGCAAAGTTTGACGAGATTGCCGCTGAAATCAAGAAAGAAAACGTCCTGAACAGGACGATAACAGCCGAGAGCGCCGAGCCTCGTTCCAACGATGAACTGCGCTCCCGTGGACTGATTATAACAGCTGCCAAGAAGGGGCGGGGTTCTGTTGAGCACGGCATAAGCTGGCTGCAGAACCTGGACAAAATTATCATAGACCCCCGCCGCTGCCCGAACGCAAAGCGGGAGTTTTACGAATACGAGCTTGAGCGGGACGAACATGGAGGCTTCCGGGCGGATTTCCCGGACAAGAACAACCACACCATTGACGCCACCCGTTATGCCCTTGAAAGCGTAATCGGACAGCGTAAGGTAAAAG
>JBJERK010000169.1:0-3262 GCA_051882255.1 Ruminiclostridium sp. | reverse complement strand
AAAACTTTCAGCCGCTTCGCGCAAAGCGGACGGGGCAGCAAACAACAAGCGCAATAGCGATAATCGTTACTTATCTTATAGAGTATTGAGAGAAAAATAAAGCAGAAAAGCTGCAAATGTGCATCTATTGTACCCCAAAAAGCAAATGCAGTAATCAAGCTTCAAAGCGGGTGGAGCGCCGCCGCGCTCCCGAGGGGGTCAAGGGGGCGAGCAGCCCCCTTGCTCATAAAAACGCAAATATTTCTCTCTTATCTCTCTTCTCTCTAAAAAATCTCAATAATCTCCCTCCACGCACCCGCCGCCCCATTCAACGAGGGTGAAGCCGCTGCGGGTGTAGGCGGGGAGGTTCTGCGGCGGGAGAGAAACAGGGTCTTCGGCGGGGGTATAGGTCATAAACACTCTTATCTGCGTGTCGGGAGCGGGGGAAACGGTAAGTGGCGCAAGGGCGGAGTAGCTGTCGGTGTGGAACTTTATTATATTATAGGGATTGTCCTGCATCCGGGGCAGCCAGTAGATTATAAACTCGTTTGCTTCTCTTGGGGTAAGACCTATTTGCAGGAGCTTTTCACGTAGGAAGTCTGCGGTATCTTTTCCTGCTACGCAGTAGCCGCCCTCGGTTTCGGGGGCTTTTCCGAGAATACCCTCCCAGTAAAGGCAGTAGTATTCGCTGCCCTCGCTGTCATAAAGCGTGCCCTCCGGTTCTGCTGTAACAGTCCAGCCCTCTCCGCCTTCACCGTATTCGGGGTAGGTGCAGGTGAACCTGCCGCCGGAGGTAAAGCCTACCTTAACAGAAACCTCGGTTTCTTCCTCGGGATACATATAGATTACCGGCTTCATAGCTCCCTCGCCGGCGCCGTAAAAGCTGTCAAAGCGTATTTCCTCAAGACCGCACCAGGAATCTGTGGTCTGCAAAGCCTTGACTTTCAGAACTGTCTTAAGGTCACGGTCGGTCAAGGGAATTGTATTCTTCTTGTAATCGTTGCTGTAAATTGCTGCTTCGGATATTCCGAATCGGGAGTCTATAAGCTTGTAGCCCTCGCTTATACTGCCACAAAAGCCGTTTATAAGATACCGGTAAACCTCAAAGCCGTCGCTTTGTAACGGCTCACCGCTTTGGCTGTCATCATAGCTTATGTAGTCTACTCTGTTGCCTTTCCAGATGTCGGTAAAATTATGCTCCTTTTCTCCTGCAACAGTTTCAACCTCTATTTTCTCGCCCATATAGTAATACTCATAGCTTGTGCCTTCGGAAGAAATCGAGGAAAGCCTTGTGCGGAAAATCTCCTCGTGGGTAAGGCTGTCGCCCTCAAGTCGGTAGATATAGCCTATTCCGTGGGCGTCGGGCTTTCCCGTATCAAGATTTACGTCCGAAATACCGAACCAACAGCTGCTGCCCTCCTCCATAAACCTGCTCCCAAGGTAAAGGGCGGAGTTCTCTATATCGTTTCCTGCTGTATAAATCGTGTCGATATATTTCAGAGCGCCGCTTTCAATGCGGTAAATATCGGTGGTTATTGCCTGCCTTGTTAAAAGGTTGAAATCCTTGTCGCCTGTTATGTTTGTTGCACGAAGCTTAGAAACAAGCAGCTCGTGGCTTTTGTCGCCGTCCATATCAAGAAAGCCGATATTGCAGACGGTTTCATCGTATATATCGTTTATCCCTGCAAGCAAAGCGGAGTAATACTCGTTTTCGCCGCTGTCCTCCTCGCCCTTGTCAATTACAGCGTCCGTATCCTCTGTTATTATTTCGCAGTCGAACACATAACCGCTGTTTGCTCCCATATAGGCATAGGTTTCCGTATTATCCGGGCTCATACCCGTTATTTCACAAAAGCGGCTGTAGGAGATATAGCCCTCCTTTTCACTGTAAATAACGTTTCCGGAAACGGAACAATCGGCGTAAACGAAGCTGTTATCCTCCGGCAGGTCGGGCATACCGCAATTTCTGAAATCCTCCTCCGTCAGATAAATAACGGGGGAGTCTATGTAAATTTTTCTTCCGTTTATATCGAAAAGAAATTGGTCGGCTGAGGTATAAAAAACTCCTGCTTCGCTGTTCCTTACGGCGGCAGGCTCGGGGATAAACTCAATAATTCCGCTTTCCTCGGGGCTTAACCGCATAAAGCCCCGCGAAAAAACAGAGCTTATAAGTACCTGTCTTGTTCTTATAATATCCGCCGTTTCTATTTCGCCGCTTTCGTTTTGCATCAGCACAGCAATATCCTGTCCCCATTCCTTCGGGAAATCGGCGGCATAGCCGTCGGAAATTGTGCTTACCGCTTTTGAAATCCGCTTTCTGTCCTCCTCGTCGCCCTCGGCGATAAAGCCCGCTGACGCCCGTGAGCCGCTAAGCTCTCCCGTTTTGAGGATTATGCTGCTGTCGGAAAGGATAGTATCTGAGGAAAGGGCGGGCGACTGCTGATATGAGCTGCTGCCAAAGGCGGTAACCTTTAGGTTAAAGCCGCTTAAATCCTCGGCTGTAAGGCGGTAAAGGCTGAAAGCTTCGTCTTTTTCGCCGCTATTTTCTTCCTGCTCCTCTTTTTCGGGCAGGACTTCTTCCGCCGCTGTTTCGGTTAATGCGCCGCTTTCCTCTTTTTCTGTAACGGAGGGAGCGCTATCACAGCCCGAGATAAGCAGGACTGCCACAACAAGGGGGATTATTTTCTTCTTCATATATAAGCTTCCTTTCGGGAAAATATCCTTTTATATAATATAACAGCAAAACTATAGTAATCGTTACAATCATATCATATTTTTTACAAAAAATAAACCGTATTCCCCCTATTTACCCAAAAATATTGCATTTTAACGCAATATGTGCTATAATATAAAAGGTTATACCTTAAAACGGCATATTTATTTGCAGGGCTCTGCAACCTGCATAAAAAGGCACAAGGAAAGGACGCTTCAATTGGCACAGATTACGGATTTTAAAAATGAATATACAGGACTTACGCCGGAAAAAGCGGCGGAAAATATAAAGCTTTACGGCTACAACAGCGACACAAAGCTGGACGAAAAGACAAAGGGCTACAGCCCCGCAAGAGCCTTTTTTAACCTGCGGTTTGTACTTCTTATAGGAGCGGCGGCTTTAAGCTTCTTCTACGGAGAGATTATTACAGCAATTGTTCTTGTTGTACTCTGCGGTATCTGTACCGCTTCGGAAATTATTATAAATACCCGCTGTGACGAATACTTCTTTCAGATGAAGCGCCGCTCAAAGACGGAATTCCGTGTTGTAAGAGGAGGAGAAGTTGTAACG
>JBJERK010000168.1:0-13581 GCA_051882255.1 Ruminiclostridium sp. | reverse complement strand
AGCATTTCCCGCAAGTCCGTTTGCCATAACAGCAACCATATCGTTTGTTGAAGTGTCGCCGTCGATTGAAAGGCAGTTATAGGTAATCTTTACTACCTCAGAAAGCGCCTTTTGCAGCATTTCAGTTGAAATTGCGGCGTCTGTTGTGATAAAATTAAGGGTTGTAGCCATGTTGGGGTGAATCATACCGCTGCCCTTAGCCATTCCGCCTAAAGAGCAGAGCTTTCCGCCGACTGTAAACTGAACTGCGACCTCTTTTTTTACCGTATCGGTAGTCATAATCGCAGTTGCGGCTTCTTCGTTTCCCGTATAGGAAAGCTTCTCGCAAAGGGGCTTTATAGCAGCTTCGACGGGTTCAATAGGAAGAATCTGACCGATAACGCCTGTTGAAGCAACAATTACCTCTTCCGGCTTTATTCCAAGACCCTCAGCTGCAAGACAGCACATTTTATATGCCTTTTCCTCGCCGTCCGCGTTGCAGGTGTTTGCGTTCTTGGAGTTTGCAATAACAGCCTTGGCCTTGCCGCCTGTCTTTTCGAGATTGCTCTTTGTAACAACAATCGGCGCACCCTTTACCTTGTTCTGTGTGTAAACAGCAGCAGCGTTGCAGATAACGTCGCTTACAACAAGGCAGATGTCGTTCTTATGCTTTATAGTTGTATCGTTTCCGTCATTTGTGGGAGATTTCTTTATCCCGCAGTAAACGCCCGACGCCTTGAAGCCCTTAGCCGCACAAACGCCGCCGTCTACAAATTTATGGTTATAAATATTCTTTAAAGTCATTTTTAAATCCTCGTTAATAGTTATATTAATCCCGTGGTTTCGTCTATACCCATCATAATATTAAGGCACTGAACAGCCGCTCCGCTTGCGCCCTTGCCAAGGTTGTCAAACCTTGAAACAATCAGCATTCGGACTTCGTTTCCACCAATAATGATTTCCATATCGTTTGTGTTTTCAAGAGTGTTTGCGGCAATAAAGCCGTCTGGAACAAGGTCTGCTCCGCCTGTAGCGGCAACCTTTATGAAATTGCTGTCCTTATAATGCCGGGCGTACATTTCCCGAATATCATCGGGAGTGCATTTTTTTGAAAGAAGCCTTGTGTGCAGGGGCAGGGAAACCGCCATTCCTGCAAAATAGTCGCATACATAGGGGTTAAATGCAGGCTCATAGTCAAGCCCGCTTATTATCTTCATTTCGGGCAGGTGCTTGTGCATTTGTGTAAGAGCATACTGGCGGGGAGAATCAAATTCCTTTGTTCTGTCGGGGTTTTCGTACTGAGCTATACCTTTTTTTCCTGCGCCGCTGTAACCGGAAACCGCATGAACGCAAACGGGATAATCCTTCGGGAGAATACCGTTCTTTACAAGCGGATAAACCATTGAAAGAAAGCCGCTTGCATAACAGCCGGGAACGGCTACTCTTTTTGAGGTTCGTATTTTTTCACGCTGTTCGGGTGAAAGCTCAGGGAAGCCGTAAGCCCAGTCGGGATTTACACGATGAGCCGTAGAAGCGTCAATAATTCTTGTATGGTCGTTTTCAACGAGAGAAACCGCCTCAATTGCCGCTGCGTCCGGCAGACAGAGGAAGGTAAAATCAGAAGCGTTTATTAGCTTTTTACGCTCGTTTAAGTCCTTTCTCTTATCTTCATCTATTTTCAGTATCTCAAGGTCGCTGCGTTTTTTAAAGCGCTCCAGGATTTTAAGACCTGTAGTACCCTCCTGACCGTCTATAAAAATCTTAGTTGCCATTTAATTCCTTCAGCCTTTCTTCTGTTATCTCTATCTGCTTAGCCGTGCTTTCGGGGGAAGGCCCGCCGTAGGATTTTCTCTCTTTAACGCAGGTTTCAAGGCTGATTGCCTTATAAACGTCCTCGCCGAAAAGCTCGGTTTTTTCTCTGTATTTTTCAAGTGGCAGGTGTTCAAGGTCTGTGCCAAGTGAAATGCACTCGGCAACAAGCCCACCTGTGATTTTGTATGCGTCACGGAAGGGCATACCCTTTTTAACAAGATAATCTGCGCAGTCTGTTGCATTGATAAAGCCCTTAGCCGCAGCATTACGCATATTTTCCTTATAAACCGACATTGTTTCAAGCATCGGAATGAAGGTGGAAAGGCAGAGCTTCACGTTGTCAACAGCGTCAAAAATTGCCTCTTTATCCTCCTGCATATCCTTATTATAGGCGAGGGGAAGCCCCTTCATCATAGCAAGCAGGGTCATATTGTCGCCAAATACCCTCGCCGCCTTGCCTCGTACAAGCTCCGCAATATCAGGGTTTTTCTTCTGCGGCATTATGCTTGAACCCGTAGCAAAGGCATCGTCAAGCTCAATGAACTTGAACTCCCAGCTGCACCAGAGGATTATTTCCTCGGAAAATCTTGAAAGGTGCATCATAATTGTGGAAATTGCGCTTGCAAGCTCGATACAGAAATCCCTGTCTGAAACGCCGTCAAGGGAATTCACCATAGGCTCCTCAAAGCCAAGCAGGGAAGAGGTGCGGAAGCGGTCGATATTATAGGTCGTACCCGCCAGTGCTCCGCTTCCGAGAGGGCAGACATTCATACGCTTATTTACATCGTCAAGCCTTCCTATATCCCGCAGAAACATCTGTGCATAAGCCATAAGGTGCTGTGCAAAGGTTATGGGCTGTGCCCGCTGAAGGTGGGTATAGCCGGGCATTATCGTTTCTGTGTGTTTTTTGGCAATATTGCAGAGAACCGAAGTTATTCTGCAAACCAACGCCCTTATTTCAGCAATTTCATCTCTAAGATAAAGACGTATATCAAGCGCAACCTGGTCATTCCGGGAACGGGAGGTGTGAAGCCGCTTGCCAACACTGCCAAGGCGCTTTGTAAGCTCCGCCTCAACAAACATGTGAATGTCCTCGGCGTTCATATCAAGCATAAGCTTGCCCGAATCAATGTCAGTAAGTATTTCTTCAAGCCCCTTTATGAGAGTCTCGCTGTCCTCTTTTGAAATTATACCTGCCTCGCCCAGCATTGTAGCATGAGCGATACTGCCCTCAATATCGTTTTTATACATTCTGCCGTCAAAGGAAATTGATGAATTAAAGGCATTTACGCCGCTGTCAACCTCTTTTGAAAAACGTCCTGCCCACATTTTTTCCATAATCTGTGTTCCTTTATATATAGTTTAATGAAAATAGCGGCGGACATACACGGTTTCCCGCGTATGCCGCACTGCCGCAAAAATAATTATTTATTGTTTCTCTCTTCATCAAGCATTGCCTTAACCTTAATCGGAAGACCGAAAAGGTTGATAAAGCCTGCGCTGTCCTTCTGGTCGTAAACGTCGTCCTCGCCGAAGGAAGCAAAGTCTTCGCTGTAAAGGGTGTAGGGAGAGGTTACGCCTGCATTGATAATATTGCCCTTGTAGAGCTTGAGCTTAACGTCGCCTGTGCAGGTTTCCTGAGTCTTGTCAACAAAAGCGTCCATAGCTTCTCTTAAGGGTGTGTACCACTGTCCGTTGTAAACGAGGTCTGCGTACTTCTGAGCAAGACCAGCCTTGTAATGCTGTGTTTCCTTGTCAAGGCAGATTGTTTCAAGAACATCGTGAGCGTGGTAGAGGATTGTGCCGCCGGGGGTTTCATAAACGCCTCTGGACTTCATACCAACAAGTCTGTTTTCAACAACGTCGTAAAGACCGATACCGTTTTCGCCGCCAAGCTTGTTAAGAGTCTTGATAAGCTTTACGCCGTCCATTTTTTCGCCGTTGAGTGCAACCGGAATACCCTTTTCAAAGGATATTGTAACGTATGTAGGCTTGTCGGGAGCCTGTTCGGGGGAAACGCCAAGCTCAAGGAAGCCGGGCTTGTTGTACTGAGGCTCGTTTGCGGGGTCTTCAAGGTCAAGTCCCTCGTGGGAAAGGTGCCAGAGGTTCATATCCTTGGAGTAGTTGGTTTCTCTTGTAATCTTAATCGGAACGTTGTGCGCCTCAGCATATTCGATTTCCTGTTCTCTGGACTTGATATTCCATATTCTCCAGGGAGCGATAATCTTGATGGAGGGGGCGAGAGCCTTAATTGTAAGCTCAAAACGAACCTGGTCGTTGCCCTTTCCTGTACAGCCGTGGCAGATTGCGTCTGCCCCTTCCTTCTTTGCAATTTCAACAAGTCTCTTTGCAATAGGAGGACGAGCGAAGGAGGTTCCTAAAAGATAGCCCTCGTAACGAGCGCCAGCCTTTAAGGTGGGGAAAATAAAGTCGTTTACGAATTCGTCCTGAATGTCCTCGATATAGAGCTTGGAAGCGCCTGTTTTCTTTGCTCTTTCTTCAAGTCCTTCAATTTCGGAATCCTGACCTACGTTTCCTGCAACGCAGATAACCTCGCAGCCGGGGTAGGTTTCATGCAGCCAGGGGATAATGATAGAAGTATCAAGACCACCCGAATATGCAAGAATGATTTTTTTGATTTCGTTTGCCATTTTTGTAACTCCTTTGTAAAAAATTTACCATTTTTAATTATACACGAAATATTCATAATGTCAAGGGAAAATATACAGTATTATGCATAATATGCTGTATATTATGAATATTTAATGAATATTTTGCATATTCTTTGTTATTCCGGAATTTTTTATATCTTCGGGTTATTTTTATTAAAAGCATTGTCAAACTTTGTCGGTTTTGCTATAATATACATAATAAATATATCGGAGTGTGTTGGGAAATGAGACAGAAAGGTTTTATAGCAGCGGTACTGGCTGCCGTTATGCTGTGCAGCTGCGCAGACAGGGAAGAAATGCCTGCCGAAACAATCGAGCATACAAGTGACGTAGAAGCGGTTGTTACAATAGACACCGAAAAAGAAGACAGTCAGACTATTTGCACCTTAGAAACTAAGGAAAGCAATACAGAACCGGAGCCTGAGACTACTGCCCAAAAAGAAGAAACAGTAAGCTTCAGAACGCCGGACAGCGTGGGCTTTACCGAAAGACTGAACAAGATTTACTCCGATTACGGAATAACGGGTATGAGCGTGGCGATTTTCGGCGGCGGCAGGATAATACATACGGAGAATATCGGATATTCGGACATAGAAACAAAAACTCCCTGTACCGATAATACCCGTTACCGCTTAGCCAGCACCTCCAAGCTTATTTCAACAATGGTGGTGATGACCCTTTGCGACGAAGGCAGGATAGACTTGAATTCAGACCTTTCCGATGTTACGGGGATTAATTTCGACAAAAACAACAAGGAAAAAATTAGGCTGCGGCACCTGCTGACACATACCGCAGGAATAATTGATACCTATATCTATGAGCGGGCGGTGACTTCAAAGTATAGTATTGATTACATTCTCTCAACCGCCCATAACGGATACGAGCCGGGGGAGATTTATAATTACTCTAATTTTGGTGCAGGAGCAATGGGAGCGGTAGTCGAGATGGTGACTGGAGAATTTTTCCATGATTATGCAGACAAGGCTTTGTTTGCACCCATCGGCATGGACGCAGGCTATCTTATTGACTTGATTGATGACAAGGAAAGCTGCGCTACGCTTTATGATTACGACGGTGAAGTATTCTATGTGCCCACATGGAAAAGGAACAGAAATTATTACGAGTCCTTCGGTCTGGGAAATTCCTATATGACCGCCCAGTGCGAGCTTATAATCTCTGCTTCCGACCTTGCCAGGCTGGGAATTGTTCTTGCAGGCGATGGAACCCTTGAGGGAAAAACCGTACTGTCAGAAGCCTCAGTGGAGGCTATCAACAAATCCTATTTCAGCACGCCTGACTTCGATATGGGGCTTAATGTACGCATTTATGACAATCTTATTGAGGGCAGGATAATGTACGGACACCCCGGGAATGCCCTTGGAGCTATTACGGGACTTTACTACGACAGAAGCGACGGCACAGGAGTCGCCTTTCTTACAAACCACTGCGCTATGCACATTGATGAAAACGGCTTCTACAAGGCTATAAAGGATACAATTGACGCTGCTTATGAGTGTTATTTAAGATAAGAGGAGAGAGAAGAATGAAAAAAATGATAAGTCTTGCTGCATTATTAGCTTTTTTTGTATGCGGGTGCAGCAGCAACAAAGGGGCGGAAGAGGCTGTACTTTCAAAAGTATCGGTTTCGGAAGCTTCGGCTGAAACGATATTGCCGGAAACGAGCACAAATGCAACAAGCAAAACCGAAAAGCCGGCAGAAACCTTCACGATAGATATAAAGGACGAGGAGCCGGAGCCTGCATTTACTTCGGTAAATATTGTCTGTGCAGGAGATAATCTCATACATACTCCCATATACAGGCAGGCAAAGGAGCGTTCCACCGATGGAACCTATTACGATTTTTCATACGCTTATGAGAACGTTGCTCATTTTATTGAAGAGGCTGACCTTGCTATTCTCAATCAGGAGACGATAATTTCCGACGAATATGAGCCGTCTACATACCCATCCTTCTGCTCTCCCACCGACCTTGCAGAAGAAATGCTCAATATAGGCTTCGACGCATTTTCCATATCAAATAATCATGTTCTCGACAAAGGGGAGAAGGGACTCCTTTCGACTCTTAACTTCTGGAAAACGGCACACCCGGACATTCCCGTTTATGGAGCCTATGAAAATGAAGAAGATATGAACAATATCAGGACCCTTACCGTAAACGGCATAAAATTTGCCTTTCTCGGCTATATGGAGCATACAAACGGCATATCTCTGCCTAAAGATTCTGAGTGCAGAGTAACCTACCTTTCAAATGAAGAGCTTATAGAGGAGCAGGTAAGAAAAGCACAAGAAACAGCAGACTGCGTTATTGTAAGCGTGCATTTCGGCATAGAGGTAACAACGGTGATTTCTATGCAGCAGTACGATTTTGCCCAGAAGCTCGCGGACTGGGGCGCTGATATTATAATAGGAACTCAGCCCCACACCATTCAATCTATGGAGTATCTGGACAAAGCTGACGGGGGAAAAGCCTTTGTGTTCTATTGTCTCGGTAATTTCCTGTCGGCAATGGACAATCCTTATTCTATGGTAGAGTATCTTGGCAGAATAACAGTAACAAAGGATAGCAAAAGCGGAGAAATTACAATTTCCAACCCCAACGCCGTTCCGCTTATCAACCATTACGACGCTTATTATCAGAATATACGGGTATACCCATTTTCGGAATATACAAGGGAGCTTGCCGCAGCGCATGGCTGCAAAAATACGAGCTATGAGTTTTTTGAGCAGGTCATAAACGATAATATTCCGTCGGAATTCATAGCAGAGTAAAGATAATTTTGTAAAAAAATGCAGAAAAATATCGAATAGTCTTGACAAACAATCTGTTCACATATATAATAGATATATGAACGCAATAGTTGAACCAATCCAATTGATGAATTGTTCATAAATTTGCTTATTCTGTACATATCGTATGAAAAGGCAGGTAACAGCTATGGTTTTAGGCGAGAAGCTTGAAATACTTATTGGAAGAAAGAATGTAAGTAAGACTGAATTTGCTGAAAAAGTCGGTATTACATACAGAGGGCTTGCAAATTACCTCAACGGCTCAAGAAAGCCTAAAAAGGACGTTCTTTCAAAGATTGCCTCAGAGCTTGGCGTATCTGTTGATTTTCTTACAGACGATTCAAAAAGCCTTATTCTGGACAGTAAGGAGCGTTTTATTTTCAACTCCACTTCCGACTCAAACTCCATACGGGAAGCTGCCGAATACCTTGAAAAGGGAAAGCAGATTTTTGAATGCAGCGATATAAGCCAGGAGGATAAGCAGGCGCTTTTTGCCTGCCTCACTGAAATGTACTTCAATGCGGCGAAAACTGATAATTAGTATAGCGATAACAGGAACAGCAATATTGTTCCTGTTATTGACTTTACTGAACACAAATAAGAGTGTAAGCTGTTCCGGGCAGGATTATCTGCTGGGAACGCTTGTCAGAATTACAATAAGCGATATGCCTGAGGAAAAGGCAGAAACGCTGATAAAGGAAAGTTTTTCTCTTGTCAGAGATACTGAAAACAGGCTTTCAGTAAATATTGCAGACAGCGAGCTTATGTATGTCAACGATAACGCATATAATAAGGAAACAGCTGTAAGCAGCGAGCTTTTTTACGTTCTGGATAAATCCCTTGAATACTGCCGTTTAAGCGGCGGAGCTTTCGACATAGGTATCGGAAAGCTGATTGACCTCTGGGGAATAGGAACAGAGAATGCTGCAGTTCCCAGTTCTGAAAGTCTGAGTCCATTCATAAATTTCAAAGGATATGAACATATAATTCTGAATAGCAGCACAAAAACTGTTAGATTTGATGATGAACGGGTAAAAATCAATCTTGGCGCTTGTGCAAAGGGGTATGCTGAGGATAAGATAAGGGATTTCCTTTTAGAAAACGGCGTAAAAAACGCACTACTCAGCTTCGGAGGAAGCGTTACCGTAATAGGGGAAGGGAAATACGGCGGAAATTACAGAATTGCCGTTGCTAACCCGGATTCCGCCAATACGGGTCACTCGCTTATTATATGCACCCATGATAATTCAACCGTAACTTCCGGAGATTACCAGCGCTACTTTGTTGAAAACGGCGTTAAGTACCATCATATTCTGGATTCCGCAACAGGCTATCCCGCAAACAGCGGAATTAAAAGCATTACCGTAGTCACATACAGCGCCTTTGAGGGGGACTGCCTTTCAACGGCAGGTTTTGTGCTTGGAAGTGAAAAGGCGGCAAGCCTCCTTGACGGTCTTGGCTGCGGCTACGTTATAATATCCGATGAAATAATTATTTCCGAGGGTCTTAAAGATTTTGTTGAACAGGAAAGCAATGTGCCTGGATAAGAAGAGATATGAACAAAAAGGCAAAAATTAAATACATCTGCTTTGGAATAGGAGTCTTGCTGATTTTTTCTGCGTGCGTAGCGCTTATGTTCATAAATAGCGGAAAACAGGAAAAGACAGCCTGCATATATTCATACGGAGTTCTTATCAAAGAGATACCTCTGTCAGGAACGGATGACTGCGAATTTACTGTAAACTGCACCGAGGGGTATAATATTGTCAGAGTTGAAAACGGAAAAATCTGCGTTAAGGAGTCGGATTGCCCTGATAAAACCTGCATTAAAACAGGCTTTACCGACAGCTCCTTCAAGCCGGTTATATGTATGCCACACCGTCTTGAAATCGTTATAAAGGACGGAAGCGAAGCAGACGGGGTGACGGGATGAAGCTTAGAAAAACTGTTCTTCTCGCCTTGCTTACAGCCGCTGCTCTGGGGCTTTTTACCGTTGAGCTGCTTATTCCGCCTTTTCCTCTATGTCCTGCGGCAAAAATCGGACTTGCAAATACAGTAACGCTGTTCATGCTTTCAAGAAGCAAGATATTTACGCCCACTGACTGCTTTCTTGTTCTTGTGGCACGCTGCCTTATTTCCGCTCTGGTTACAGGACGGATGATGTCCGTTATATTCAGCTTTTGCGGTGGTTTTCTTGCTTTGGCAGGTATGCTCCTTGCAAGGAAAATTTTAGGCAGGGGAATTGTTGCTATAAGTATTACGGGCGCTGTTTTTCACAATATAGGGCAGACACTTGCGGGTATAGTTTTTTACGGCGTTTTTAGTGTACTGTATATGCTTCCCGCTTTCTTTGCGGCAGGAATCCTCAGCGGCACGGTCACAGGATTGTGCATATTTTTAATTAACAAGAACAAGTCTCTTGAGAAATTTTTGCAGAAATACAGATAGGAAAATAATATGGACAGGACAAAAATCGAAAGAATTAATTTTCTTGCCAGAAAATCAAAGGCGGAAGGTCTCTCCGAAGCCGAAAAGGCGGAGCAGCAGGCTCTTCGTGACGAGTACAGAGAGTTTATGCGCCGTGGTTATATGGCTCAGTTTGAGAATACTTACTTCATTGATAAAGACGGAAATAAGAAAAAGATGATTAAGGACTAAAAATCACTTTTATTCTCCTATTATAATAAGGAGGGACTGCCAATGAATCACGGTTCCGTTAACTATGGGGATATTTGCTGTACAGGGCTGCTCGACGCTGATTTTGAGCTGCTCTGGACTGACTCGAAATCTGTTATTGACCGTATTTTGCCCTTGGGCAGCAAGCTGAAAAAGGATATTTCTTCAGCTGCTCCCGCTGAAAAGATTTATCATGATTTTGTTGCAGCGGGTATTAATTACTGCGCAGTTTTTGAAAAAATAAGCTACGATATGACAATATGCCGTATTTATCGGGAAAAGCTTGACGACAACAGCATTTCTGCCCTTATGAACGGCGTTGATACTATAAAGCACGAAACCCTTAATTTTCTGTCTCTTGTAGGCTCGCTGAAGCAGGGAAGCGGCGAAGAGAAATCCGGAAGCTTCTCCGAGACTCTTTCCGCACAGTCCTACGGAGCAGAGACTATTTATAATGAATGCCTCAATATTCAGCGTGCGGTGGGAGGAAAGACCGGGAAAGAATACCTGCCCATAAGAAAAAGGCTTCTTGATACTTTTTATCGTCTTACAAGGCTTACATCCTCGCTTAACAAGCGTCTGCTGCCTGTTATAACAATAGAAAATCCTTATGTCTGCACAGACTATATGTCTGTTGAGGAGATTATCTGCAATCTTGCAAAGATATTCTTTATGTGTTCTCCCGATAATTCACGGGCGGAGCTTGAAATTTATGAGGATAACGGCTTTCTTGTTTTCCGGTCGGAATTTCCTGCTTACGCCGGATTTGATATAGCCGATATAGCTGCTGAGATAAAAACGGTAAAGAGCATTTTTTCTTATCTTGGCGGAGGTGCGGATTTCAAGGATAATGGCGATACAATCAGCTTTTCCGGAAGCTTTCCTACCGAATTTACTTCTGACAGCAATCTTGTCTCGGAAGAAAACAGGCTTGAATTTGAATATAACGAAAATGACAGCGGCGAAGGGCTTTATAAGGCAGGCGAAAACGGCGATTCCTTCTTTAGTCCTAAGCTTTACCTAAAAAATGTCGAATTATGGGGATATATGTCGATTATTCTCGGAAGTATTACGAATTACCAGTAATTTTTTCAATTAATCAGCGTAATCTTTTGAAATTATCACAAAACTATCACAATACGGGTTTATACTGAAAACTGTTAAAGGGAAACCTTTAACGATGATTAATGTTGAATTAATCATAATTTCCTCTCCCAACATTTCATTTTAATCTGATTTTATTTTTTCTCCCTTGTGGCGAAAACAGGGTTCAGTACAGACCATAGGTTCTTTACTGAACTTTTTTTTACAATTTTTCTTTCAGAAAGGCGGTTTTTGTATGTACAAGATTCTTGTTGCGGACGATGAGCAGAAAATTCGCGAAGTTATACGCGAATATGCTGAATTTGAAGGTCACGAGGTTTCGGAGGCTGTTGACGGTATGCAGGCTGTCGAAATGGCAAGGAACGAGGATTTCGATATTATTATACTTGACGTTATGATGCCAAAGCTGGATGGCTTCTCCGCCTGCAAGGAAATTAGAAAGTTCAAGAATGTTCCTGTTCTTATGCTTTCTGCAAGAGGCGAGGAATACGATAAGCTTTTCGGCTTTGAAATCGGCGCTGACGATTACGTTGTAAAGCCCTTTTCTCCAAAGGAGGTTCTTGCCCGCGTAAACGCTATTATAAAGCGCAATCAGCCCTCAGCGGCAGCAAGCGATACGGTAAAATTTGAAGGGCTTGAAATTAATTTTACTGCAAGAACAGTAACAATAGACGGAGAAAAGGCGAATCTTACCCCAAAGGAGTACGACCTTTTGTTCTACCTTGTGAGAAACAAGAATATCGCTCTTACCAGGGACAAGCTTCTTTCTGAGGTATGGGGATACGACTTCTTCGGCGACGACAGAACCATTGATACCCACATCAAAATGCTCAGAAACAATCTCGGCGAATACCGTAAGTTTATTGTAACACTTCGCGGAATGGGGTATAAGTTTGAAGTTTGATAAAAGGGTTATTTTCAAGAGCATCCGCTTTCGTGTATGGCTTATTTATTTCAGCTTTACCGTAATAATTCTTATGTTCCTTTATTTGTCGCAGGTAATACTTATGCCCGTTGTTTTCGAATTCTCGAAAACTCAGGAAAGTATTTCAACCGCCCTTGAAATTAAATCGGCATGGAACGAGGATATGAAGAATGTAAAAAAGCTGGTTGACGAGAATGCCCATTTGCGGAAAATGGGTATTCTTATACATTTTCCCTCGGAAGTAACAGGCAGCCTTCCGCTTACTTATTACAGCGATACCTCAGGTTCAAGCGTTTCAATCGACAAGCGTGTAAGCACCGAGATGATCGAAGAGCTTAAAGCCTCCCAGAACGGTATGGTATTTTTCCCGGCAAAGGACGAAAATATGCGGGCAATACTGCTTGCAACCTACGTTGGTACTCCCGACAGGATAAAGGGATATATTTTCATATACAATTACCTTGAACCAACGGAAACAACCACAAAAATCCTTACCAAAATCTTTGTCACCTCCTCGTTTACAATTCTTCTTCTGTCCTTTGCTATTTCCTTCTTTGTATCAATAAGGATTTCAAAGCCTATTATTGCAATATCAAAATCCACAAACAAGCTTATAACAGGGGAATTCAATATGCAGCCGGAAAACAGCGATTACAGCGAAATACGGCTGTTAAAGGAAAATCTTAATATGGCGTCCTACGAGATTTCAAGAACGGAAACCCTGCGGAAGGATCTGCTTGCCAACGTTTCCCACGACCTTCGCACGCCACTTACCATGATAAAGGCCTATGCGGAAATGATTCGGGATCTTTCGGGAAACAATCCCGAAAAGAGGGAAAAGCACCTTCAGGTAATCATAGACGAAACCGACCGTCTGACGCTGCTTGTATCCGATATTCTTAATCTTTCAAAGCTTCAGAGCGGTGTACTTGAGCTTGACAGGCAGAATATCAATTTCAGCACCCATTTAAGCGAGATAGTGTCGAGATTTTCAATGCTGGACGAAACTAAAATCATTCTTGAAGCTGAGGACAATATTTATATTAACGCCGACTCCAAGCAGCTTGGACAGGCTGTATACAATCTTATAATAAATGCAATCAACTATTCCGGCGTTGATACCGTTACAGTACGCCTGTTCAGGAAAAAGGGAGGGCTGGTTCACTTTGAGGTTGCAGACAAGGGCGTAGGAATTGCCGCAGATAAGCTGCCCTATATATGGGACAGATACTATAAGGTAAACCGTTCGGAAAACTATAAGAGAGCCGTTAAAGGAACAGGTCTCGGTCTGTCCATTGTCAAGGGAGTTTTTGAATGTCACGGCTTTAACTACGGCGTTGAAAGCGAGGAGGGAAAGGGCACCACATTCTGGTTTGAGTGCAGTGCCGTAAAACCGCCAAATGAGAGTACTTGAACTCACTGCGGAGGAATGGGATGATGGCGCAGAAGTGGGCGATTTTCTCCGCCGTCACGGCTTCAGCCGCGGTATTATAACAAAGCTTAAGCAGGGAAGTAGCCTGCTTGTAAACGGGAAAAAGGCAAGAACGGTAGATATTCTACACAAGGGCGATATAATTGAAGCTGCTATGAGCGATGAAACGGGA
>JBJERK010000167.1:0-3268 GCA_051882255.1 Ruminiclostridium sp. | reverse complement strand
AGTAGTTGCCTCTTCGGCAATTCCTTTTTTTAAAAAATCGGCGGTTTCACCAAGTCCCATGCCGAGATATTGCCTTGTCATTTTATTGAGCTTGTGTCTGATAACCGCGACAACAATTGC
This sequence comes from Ruminiclostridium sp., assembly GCA_051882255.1. Classification (GTDB taxonomy): domain Bacteria; phylum Bacillota; class Clostridia; order Oscillospirales; family Ruminococcaceae; genus Ruminiclostridium_E. Next base: position 3,148 of record JBJERK010000167.1, on the reverse strand, counting down.
AACCGCAAGAATAATTATTCCGATTACGACCAGTGTTGTGATTATAGCTTCCATCAGCTGTTATCTCCGCTGCCGGAATTGCCATTCTTATTACCGTTGTCGGGAATTCTTATTCCGTCGTCCTTTGTGTCGTCACGGACAGTCATAAAGTCGCTGAGTACCCAGCTGTAAAGACCTGTTGTAACAGTGGAGCCGCAGTATTCGCAGGTGCCTGTGCTTGAAATTTCAAGGGGTGCGCCGCAGTTAGGACAGTTGTGACCATCCATATCCTCTGTGCCGCTCTTGGTCTTGACGCCGAGAGTTCTCATAAATTTCATCTTGTAGCGGAAATCCCAGCGGGTATTCTTATCACCGCGTATTATGTTGCCTGTCTTTTCGTCGGTCTGGTAGTCGATAAAGCGGGCGTTAAGATAAACCGTAAGGTATTCGTACTGCTCGTCACGAACATAGCTTGTAAGGTAAGCGGTGTTGATTGCAATACTTTCGTAGTGGTAAATTACGCCCTGGTCGATTTTTGACTGAACCTGCTTGCAGGTAGTATTATAAAGGTTTGTGTGCAGTACGGGCATTACGGGCTTCATATCACGCTTGCACCAGGCAGTCTGAATGTCCATATAAACCTGCTTTGTGAAGGCTGTAAAGTCGTCTGCCGTAAAGTTCGGGTCGTCCTTCTTTATAATCTGCTCGATTTCCGATGTACGGTCGGGAAGAATAACTCTGAGTCCCTGACCGCCGTTTGCAGGACGAACTCCGCCGCCAACAGGCGTTGAACCGCCGTTTGAGTTTCCGCCTGACCTTGATTTAAGTATCATAAACAGAACAATTACTATAACAACAACTACGGCAAAGCCTATTCCGCCTCCACCGCCTGAGCCGCCCGAGCTGTCGCTGTCATAATAGTATGTAGAGCCTCCGCCGTAATCATAGTCGTCGCTTCCCCAGTCGCTTCCTCCGCCGTAATCGTAGTCGTTTGCGTCAAAGGCTCCGCCTGCAATACAGAAGCAGGAAATAGCTGCGGCAAGAGCAATAATAAGCGCCGCAATTCTTTTTTTCAAAACAACCCCTCCTCTTGGTAATCTTAAGAAAATAATAACATTTTTTTGTGTAAATGTCAATAACTGCTATGAAATATTATACATTTTTTGCAGTAATTGACGATAATTTAACAACATTTCGCGATAAAATCTTCCTGCCCAATAATTAAAGGTATTGACTTTTTGCTTTTCTTACATTATAATATGAACCAAAGGCATATTTCTTGCCGCAGCAGGCTTAAGCACCTGCAATTGTAAACGATTAACCCTGCGAAACAGGGAAGAAAGGATATGGAATTATGGCATACGTTTTAGGAGTTGATATAGGAACCTCCGGTACAAAAACCGTGCTTTTCGGCGAGGACGGAACTCCCGTAGCCTCCGCAACCTACGAGTACCCCCTTTATACCCCAAGAAACGGCTACGCAGAGCAGGACCCTGCCGACTGGTGGAATGCCTGCGTAAACGGAATTTCCGATGTTATTCATCAGAGCGGAATACCCGCCTCCGATATAAAGGGCGTAGGTCTTTCGGGACAGATGCACGGACTTGTTATGCTGGACAGCGAATGCAGAGTTATCAGGAACAGCATTATCTGGTGCGACCAGCGTACTGCAAAGGAAGTAGTTGAAATTACCGATAAGGTAGGCAGGGACAGACTTGTTGAAATAACCGCAAATCCCGCTATAACAGGCTTTACAGCGGCAAAAATTATGTGGGTAAAGAATAATGAGCCCGAAAACTACGAGAAGTGCAGACATATCCTTCTCCCCAAGGATTACATACGCTTTATGCTTACCGGAGAATTTGCAACCGAGGTTTCCGACGCTTCCGGTATGCAGCTTCTGGATATTCCTAAGCGCTGCTGGTCTGACGAGGTTCTTGATAAGCTGGGAATTGACAAGGCGCTTCTTCCGAAGGTTTACGAAAGCCCCGAAATTACAGGCAGAATTACAAGACACGTTGCCCAGATGACAGGTCTTGCGGAGGGAACTCCCGTTGTAGGCGGCGCAGGAGATAACGCTGCTGCTGCGGTAGGAACAGGAGTTGTTGAGGACGGAACTGCATTTACAACAATCGGCTCAAGCGGCGTTGTTTTTGCCCATACCTCAAATATTTCTATTGACAAGCAGGGAAGAGTACACACCTTCTGCTGTGCTGTACCCGGCTGCTGGCACGTTATGGGCGTTACCCAGAGCGCAGGTCTTTCTCTGAAATGGTTCAGGGACAATCTCTGCTGGAGCGAAATGGAAACCGCTATGAATATGGGCGTTGACCCCTACTATCTCACTGATAAGGCTGCTATGGAGGTGCCTATCGGCGCTAACCGCCTGCTTTATATGCCATATCTCAACGGAGAAAGAACACCCCATCTTGACCCTGACGCAAGAGGCGCTTTCATAGGTCTTTCTACAATGCACAAGAAAAAGGATATGATAAGAGCTGTTATGGAGGGCGTTTCCTACTCGCTGCGTGACTGTGTTGAGGTTATGCGGGAGATGAACATCAATCTCAGCGATATGATGGCATGCGGAGGCGGCGGAAGCTCTCCCCTCTGGCGGCAGATGCTTGCCGACCTTTACGGCTGTCCCGTAAAGACAACCCAGAACAAGGAAGGTCCCGCTCTTGGCGTTGCTCTTCTTGCAGCAGTAGGAACAGGCATTTACAGCAGCGTTCCCGAGGCATGCAAGGCTGTCATTAAGGCTGATAAGATTCAGAACCCTATCCCCGAAAATTCCGAGCAGTACGAGAAGTACTACAAGCTTTATACCGAGCTTTATCCTGCATTAAAGGAGAAGTTCGCAAAGCTTGCAGCATTATAATCAATAGTAAAACAGTCCGGAGAAATCCGGGCTGTTTTTATGTATATTGTAAGAGATTGCGTCATATCCATTAATTGTGCTTGTCTGTATGCTGCTATTAATTTCTACATATATTGACATTTTTATACTATAGTGTTATAATTAACCTGCTTATTGGTATAAACGCTAAATTCCGAGCTTTGTTTTTGTATATATTGCTAAAATTTTCCGGATATTTAATTATTTTTGTAATTCTATGTCACTTTTTGGTACAATAAAGTGTTTTTAATAGTAGAGAACAAGAGAAGAGAG
>JBJERK010000166.1:0-3271 GCA_051882255.1 Ruminiclostridium sp. | reverse complement strand
ACATAATAAATTATAACACAAAATTATGTATAATACAATAGAAAAATCGCAATTAAACAGAAAATATCACGAAAAAAATTTGTTGATAATTACCAAAAACATAAACTACAGCACATTTATTTCAATTAATTATGCAGAAAAAATCTGCACCCAATAATATCCGTAACCGGTGTCTGATTTATAGAAGCCTACTCCGATTTTCCGGTAATTGCCGCTGAGAATATTTTTCTTATGTCCCTGAGAATTCATCCAGCTTTTCATTACTTCATCCGCGCTGCGCTGACCTGCGGCAATATTTTCTCCTACCGCCATATATCTTATTCCGAGGTCGTCTAAAACCGTAAAGCAGGAGGAACCATCAGGTCTATCGTGTGAGAAACGCTCAGAAAGCTCCTTTGCCCGTATTTCAGCCGCTTCGCAAAGCTTGCTGTCAAGGGTAAGGGCTGATTTTCCAGCCGCTTTTCGTTCTGAGTTTACAAGCTCCGCAACAGCCTCTTCTGCGCTTAGCTTGCTTAAGTCCTTGACAGTTACGCTTACCGACGAGTAATTGCCCAGTATGTACTTGCCGTTATTCTCGTCTAAAGAGCGTACGAGGAACTTGTAATCGCCGTATTTGCTGACTTTTATGCTGAGCTTTGTTCCCTTTACGTCCTTCACTTTAACGTATTTTTTCTTTGTTGCATTGTACTTGTAAACCCTGTAAGCGTCAGCTCCGCTTACCTTGTTCCAGCTAAGTGTTATCTTCATTCCCGAAACAGAAGCTTTAAGCGAAGAAGGCTTTGCAAGCTTTGCCGAAGCTGCTTGTGCAGTTATGCAAAAGGGGCTTGCTGAGGTACTATCGCTTAAAGCGGGAAAGGTTACAACCGCTGCTGCAATAAGAAAAGCAGCAATAATTTTTTTCATTACTTTTATTTTCCTTTCCGATATTTATGAGATTTATACAGTATAATATCCGGCGAAGCAGGGCGGTACAGTAATAACGTCCCCAGTCGCCGATATTTCTCCGCCGAAGGAGTAAAGCTTATCCTTTGGGAGCAGGGAGCAGGGGAAGGAAACCTTTCTGTTTGCGGGGTTAATTATTACGAGGATTTTTTCGTCCCCGGAGCTTCTGAGGTACGCAAGTGGATATTCATTTTTCTCTGCATATATAAACTCGATTTCTCCCTTGCTCATAAGGGCGGGGTGGCAGTTTCTGATTTTGATAAGTCCGTTTATTTCGTGCCAGAGGGAGTTATTGTCCTCAATCTGCGTCTTTACGGTAGGTCTGTCAGCAGCGGAGTCCTGCTGAATATAGAGCTTTTCGGCAGGAGCAGAGGAGAAGCCTGCGTTTGTTGTATCGTCCCACTGCATAGGAGAGCGGGAGCCTGTTCTTCCGTAGCCGCCCTCGACAGAAACAAGGTTTTCCACATACCTCATTCCGATTTCATCGCCGTAGTAGATAAAAGGCGCTCCCGGCATTGAAAGCAGGAAAGCAAAGGCTATTTTCAGGTTATCACCGTGAATTGAGCGGGCAAGCCTGTCCATATCGTGATTGCCCGAAGGAATACAGATAAGGCCTTTTCTCTCCGATTTTTCATAGTTCTCCTTGTATTTCTCCACAAATGCAGAAATATCGCCCTTGCCTCTGTCGGAGAAGAAAGGTTCTTCACAGCGGAAAAGGTCGTTGTAATGGGAAGGTCCGAAATGTAGCAGAAAATCCATGTGAAAGCCGCCCTGAAGGGACTTGTCCGGCTCTCCCCATTCGGATACCATAGCCGCCTCGGGAAATTCCTTATCAAGAAACTCTCTTACATTCTGCCAGAGCTTTATTGTTCCTTTTCCATCAGGGTCGTTTTTTACAAGAGAACCTGCCATATCCACTCTGAATCCATCGCAGCCCATTCCAAGCCAGAAACGCATAATGTTTTTCAGCTCTTCAAGGGTAGCCTTCGGTCCTTCATCCTCCTGAGACTGCTGCCAGGGGCGCTCGGGGTTATAGAAGCCGTAATTGAGTGCAGGCTGGTGGGAGAAAAAGTTCACTGCGCAGGAGCCATCACGGTCGGAAATGCCCCTCAGAGAGCCCATACCGCTTGGTTCCTCCCATATACTGTCCGTCCATACATAGCGGTCTGTATATTGATTTCTTTCCGCCTTCATGGACTCCTTGAACCATTTGTGCTCAACCGAGGTATGTCCCGGAACAAGGTCGAGAAGAACGTGAAGTCCCCGTTTGTGAGCTTCAGTAAAAAGCCTCTTCAAGTCCTCGTTTGTTCCGTATCTTGGTGCAGTCTGATAATAGTCGGAAACATCGTAACCTGCGTCGCCGAAAGGAGAGAGAAAACAGGGGTTAATCCAGATTGCATTACAGCCCAGCAGCTTTATATAGTCAAGCTTTCTGATAATGCCCTCAAAATCTCCAATTCCGTCTCCGTTTGTGTCCAGGAAGGACTGTGGATATATTTCGTAAAATACTGCATTGTCAAGCCATTTTGGCATAATTATCTTCCTTTCGTATCAGTCAATTTCAGCAGCCAGCGCTTCCATTTCGTCAAGCAGCTCTCCGAAAAGCTTCAAAGCGTCGTCAACAACCTCAGGGTTGGTCATATCAACTCCTGCACCCTTAAGAAGCTCAACAGGAGTCTTTGAGCAACCGCCCTTAAGGAATCCGAGGTAGTCCTCAACTTCCTTTTCTCCGCCACTGAGCACTCTTTCGGAAAGAGCAATTGCCGCAGCAAAGCCTGTTGCGTACTGATAAACATAGTAATTATAGTAGAAGTGGGGAATACGCTGCCATTCGTGGCGTATTTCATCATCGGGAACAATTCCGTCACCGAAGTAAAGCTTATTCAGCTCGCCGTAAAGGTCGCAGAGTGAATCCGAGGTTATCGGCTCGCCATTTGCCTGCATTTCGTTAATTTTCAGCTCAAACTCCGCAAACATTGTCTGGCGGTAAAGAGTAGTTCTGAATTGTTCAAGGAAATAGTTGATAAGATATGCTCTGCGGCGCTTGTCGGTTGTTGTTTTAAGCAGATACTGCATAAGCAGTGACTCGTTAAAGGTGGAGGCAACCTCCGCCACAAAAATCCTGTAATCCGCATAGGTTACGGACTGGTGCTTGTTTGAAAGCCATGAATGGAGAGCGTGTCCCATTTCGTGGGCGATTGTGAATGCAGACTGCAGGTCGTCGGTATGGTTCAGCAGTACAAAGGGGTGTACCCAGGCCCCCGCAGAATAAGCGCCGCTGCATTTTCCTACATTCTCGTAAACGTCAATCCAGCCGCCCTCAAAGCCG
>JBJERK010000165.1:0-3272 GCA_051882255.1 Ruminiclostridium sp. | reverse complement strand
ACAAAGGCGGCAGCCGTTAATTGTGCGGTGTTGACTTAAAATATAAGTAAAATCTACTGCCGGAAGGAAGTCGGATATGTCGTTTCTTAAGCGTTTTTCGGACAGCGACGGCTTTGGGAAAAGACCTGCTGTTGTCCAGACCGACGGGGCGCAGGTTCTTCCCGCCGCCTCTGCGGGGATTTTCAGCGGTGAGGCTTTACCCGCCGATGAAAAGCTCTGCTCCGCCCTTATCGCCCATATCGAAAATAAGAACAGGAAGAACAAGCCCGCTGCGCTTGTACTTATCCTTATTTCGGGCTTATTCGTTTTAAGCCTTATAGTTCCTGTTGTAATAAATATCTTTAACTTTATTTCAACAGGCAATGCTATAAGCGTTTCTGTAAGTCCGGTAGGAATATTTACCGTAGGTGCAATAGGCGCGCTGGGAGGCTATCTGTATATTTCGGGCATAAACAGCCGCAATCGGGCGCAAAAGGCTGTACAAAGCGGAAATGTGTATTTTTACAGGTATATTTTTGTTGATAAAATCCTGCACTCCTACAAGGATTCGGAGGGAGACAGGCAGGAGGACTACTACGCTATGTTGGGCGAATTTTCCGTTAAGGTGGAATGGAATACGCCCCGCACAAGATACGCTGTCGGGGCGGTGGTGTATGCTGAAGGAAAGTGCTGGTTCTATCTGCTGTATGATATGGGGGAGCTTGCGGAATACTGTAAATAAAAGGGAGCGCTGCCCGCTTTTATTAATGAATAAAGAATATTCAATAAATACGGCTTTACAGACAAACAAAACCCGCAATTTCTGCGGGCTTTGTTTATTATTTTGCGCTTTTCAGCAATTCTTTCAGCTCCTCGCTTGTGAAGCTGTACTTCTTGTCGCAGAAATGACAGCAGACCTCGGTGTTTTCCTGCTCATCTGCAAGCCTTTCAAGCTCCTTTGCTCCAAGGCTTATAAGAATACGCTCGGTTCTTTCCCGACTGCACCCGCAGCGGTAATTAGCCTCCCAGCTATCGAGTATTTCCCCGTTCAGCCCTTCCAGTCCCTTAAGGGCAATCTCCTCGCTGGTCATTCCCGACTCGATAAGGGCGGTAACGCTCTGCATATTCTGTATATTCTTCTCGATAACGTCTATTGCAGCCTCGTTTATCGGCGGAACAAGCTGGATTATATAGCCTCCCGCCGCCTTTATGCTCCAGTCACGGTCAACAAGAACGCCCAGAGCGCAGACAGTGGGTATCTGCTCGCTTACTGCAAAATAGCTTGTGATGTCCTCGGCGATTTCTCCCGAAACAATGGGAGTCTGGGTTGCATAAGGCTCTTTCAGCCCAAGGTCTTTAATAACTCCGAGAAAGCCGTCGGTTCCCACATAGCCCGAAACGTCAAGCTTTCCGTTTGGCTTAAGGGGCAGGTCTACCTGCGGGTTTTCTGCGTAGCACTTCACATTTCCCATATAGTCCGCGGCAGCGACTATATTGCCGGAGGGACCGCCGCCGTTAAGTCTGAGCGTAAGGGTATCATCCTCGCCCTTAAGAAGAGCGCCCATAATGCTTGCGGCGGTACAAAGCCGTCCCAGGGCGGCAGAAGCTACCGGTGTGGTTTTGTGTATTCTGAAAATTTCGTTTACAATATCCGTTGAATTTATAGCCGAGCAGAGAACGCTTCCGTCCGCCGACAGGGCTCTTACAATCTTACCCAAAATTATTCTTCCTTTACTTCTTTTTTGCTACGAAGGTAAGCTTTTCGCTTTCCTCCTTCGGGGGCAGTAAGGTTGGATACTCATAGCAGGCTAAAACCTCGAAGCCCGCTTTTATGAGCATTTTCTCTATCTGCTCTCTCGGGTAGGCGGTTTCGGTAAAGTCATCGCTGTAGCGGTGATATACGCCCTTCCTGCCCTCAAAAAAATCAAGGTAAATACCCGTTTTTCCCTCGCCCAGATACTCGTTCTGCCATACGCAGTAAACCCGCTCATCGTCGTAGACGAAGGTGTTGTCCCCAAGCACCTGCTCGTGCTTAAAAAGGGTATTTACGTCGAACATAAACAGCGCTCCCGGGTTTGAGAACAGGGAAACGCGGTCAAAGGTCTGCTGTACGTCCCCGGCGGTTTCAAGGTGGTTTATGCTGTCGAGAGAGCATATCGTGCCGTCGATTGTGCCGAAAAGGTCGAGATTACGCATATCCTGACAAAGATATTCTATCCCCTTATGCTCCTTTGAAACAGCGATACTAAGCATTTCCTCCGAAATATCCGTGCCTATTACGTCGTAGCCCATTTCCTTAAGAATAACCGAAAGGCTGCCCGTTCCGCAGGCAAGGTCAAGCATAATGCCCTTCCTGCCCCCGAATTTACGGTTCAGCCCGTCGTAGTATTCCGCAAGACCCCGGTAGTCGATATTCTCCGTAAGGAAATCGTAGTACCCCGCAAAAGCCTCGTATCCCATCAGAGCTTGTTGACTTCCTTAAGGCGGTTAAAGACAACGTTATAGCCGTCTCTGCCGTACTGGAGGGTTCTGTTTACTCTGCTGATTGTGGCGGTGCTTGCGCTGGTTTTCTCAACAATATCCGAGTAAACCTTATCCTCGGTTAGAAGCTTTGCAACCACAAGGCGCTGGGAAATTGAGGCTAACTCCTGAACGGTACATAAATCCTCAAAAAACGCCTCGCACTCCTCCATATTTTTCAGCTGTAGGATTGCCTCGTAGAGAAATTTTCTGTTATCGTAGTTGATGTTCTGCTTTTTCATAATAACATTCCTTTCCTTTAAGGATACCTGCCCGAAGCGGCAGGAAAGCCCGTTTAACCGTTTTTCGGTTTTGGGGCAGTATTCCTGACTCCGCAGTTTATGCGGCGGCGGCAGACGCAGACGGTGCGCCGGAAAATCGGAACTGCCGCATTAATAGTTATAGTTTACTACACAAAAGCAAAAAAGTCAAGTGATTTGGTGAAAATTGAGGGAAACAAGCTTTTGGGCGGGGAGAATTTGGAATTGAGAATTGATAATTCATAATTCATAATTCATAATTCATAATTAATTAATTTCGGCTTTGTCGACAGAGCGAAGCCGCTTCTTTGGGAAGCGGCTGGGGGTTAGTATTCGATTTTACAATCGGGGAGCTTGTTTTGAAGCTCGTCAACTTGGGATTGAGTTAAATCTTCGTTGTAATGCAAATTAAGAAATGTCAGATTTGTAAGACCGCTTAAAGAGCTTATATCGCTGATTTTGTTACCGTATAAATAAAGCTGTGTCAGATTTGTAAGACCGCTTAAGAGGCTT
>JBJERK010000164.1:0-3281 GCA_051882255.1 Ruminiclostridium sp. | reverse complement strand
TGGTACGCCTGATGCGATTCGAACGCACGACACATAGCGTCGGAGGCTATTGCTCTATCCAGCTGAGCTACAGGCGCATAAAGGGGTTGCCGGTTTCCCGACAACCTGAAATCGGATTTTTGACAACTTTCGGGGCTTTTGCTTACTGCAAAAACACCTTACTTTTATATTATATCACACTTTTCTTCAATTTGCAAGCAGTTTTTCAACAGCCGCAAGTTTTGCGCTTACACAGAAGATTTCCATAGCCTTCTGAAGCTCCTCGGGCTTGGGGAAGGTGGGGGCAATTCTGATGTTGCTGTCGTGGGGGTCCTTTCCGTAGGGGTAGGTTGCGCCTGCACCGGTAAGAACAACGCCCGCCTCCTTGCAGAGGGAAACTATCCGCTTCGCCGTACCGTCCATTCCGTCAAAGGAAACGAAATAGCCGCCGTTGGGGCTGTGCCAGCTTGCAATTCCGCAGGGCGCAATCTCCTTGTTCAGCATTTCAAGCACAATCTTGAACTTGGGAGCGATAATCGCCTTGTGCTTTTCCATGTGCTTTTTGAGACCCTCAAAATCCTTGAAGAACTTGACGTGGCGGAGCTGATTCAGCTTGTCGTAGCCGATAGTCTGATAGGTCATCTGGCTCTTGATAAAGTCGATATTCGCCTTGCTTGCGCCTATGCAGGCAAGTCCGCCGCCGGGGAAGGAAATCTTGGAGGTGGAGGTAAACATAAGCACCATATCCTCCTTGCCCGTCTTCTTGCACTCGTCAAGAATGTTGAGAACATGGTCGGGTGTGTCGGTTAAGTGGTGTATGCAGTAAGCGTTATCCCAGAAAATTCTGAAATCCTTAGCCTTGGGGCTGAGATTTGCAAAGCGCTTAACAACCTCGTCGGAGTAGGAAATGCCCGTGGGGTTTGAATACATCGGAACGCACCATATACCCTTTATATACTCGTCCTCGGATACCAGCTTTTCAATCATATACATATCGGGGCCGTCCTCCATATAGGGAACGGTAATCATCTCGATACCCATGCTTTCGCAGATAGCAAAATGCCTGTCGTAGCCGGGAGCAGGACAAAGAAATTTTACCTTTTCATTCTTGCACCAGGGCTTATCGCTTCCGAGAACGCCTAAAAGCATGGCTCTTGCAATTGTATCGTACATAAGCTGAAGACTTGAGTTGCCGCCGATTATAATTTCATCAGCGTTTACCCCGAGCATCGGCATCATAAGCTCCTTTGCTTCCGGGATACCGTCAAGCACGCCGTAGTTGCGGCAGTCAATTCCGTTTTCCGACTTGTAATCGCCGTCAAGGCAGTGTGTAAGCATTTCTATGGAAAGGTCAAGCTGCTCGGGAGCGGGCTTTCCTCTGGACATATCAAGCTTAAGATTCATAGCCTTGTAGGCGTCGTACTGCTCCTTTAATTCAGCCTGTAAATGGCAAAGCTGCTCACGGGAATAATCCTTATACATAACAACCTCCGAATTTAGCCGCAGCAAAGCTGGGCTTCCTTATCATAGCTCATTATACACTTGTTTCCGAAAAAATGCAAGCCGATTTTAAGCTTCCTGCAAAAAATCGGACTACTTTTGTAGAAAATTACTATTTGCAGTATAAATTATGTGCGGTTACTGTTCAACTTATAGCAAGAAAAAGAAGTTTTCATTTGTGCCGAAGCACTTTCCTGAATTATTCGCCCTCCATATATTCCTCAACGGTAGAGGCGGGGTCAGTCGTAAAGACAGTGGTTATTCTTCCGTTCTCGTCTGTCGTGACAGTAAGATTTATCCTTAAAAAGCAGTTTTCCGCTACGGTTTTGGGCAGCAGCGAGTCGTTCTTTATATCGTAAACGAACTGAATTGTCATAGTTCCCGCCGTTCCCCTAAGGTATATCTCCGTCTCCCCGTAGTCCCCTAAAGAAACGGTCATACCCGTTCCCGACTCGTTTTTAAGCACCGTTTCTTCCTTTTTCACATCAAGGTAGTCGTGGCTTATCGCCGAAGCCTCGGTTATGGTAATGCCGTTTGTGATAATCTCCGCCCGAAGATTTGTCATGCCGAATTCAGCCGACTTCTGCCCCTCTGCAAGCTCCTGCAAAGCGTAGGCTCTTATTATTATTTCATCATCGGTAAGGGAGGGCTTGCTTGCTGTCACATAGAAGCAGGGGTAGAAAACAGGTCTTCCTGCCTCAAGGGCAGCCTTCATTATCTCCTCCTCGGTAAATTCAAGGGAAATAAGGTTTTCTATTTTTTCGTTCAGGGCTTCTATGTCAATATCCGTGCTGTAAAGCCTTTTTACCGAATAGTAACCGGGGGTGCTGTCGTCGTCATAGTCGGAAACGTAGGTAATCTCGGGCACGCTGAACTCGGTATAAGCGAAAAATCCCACTACCCCAAGCACCACTATTATAAGCACCACAAGCACTATCTTTCTCATTTCTCGGTTTCCTTTCGACTATATGCAGTAGAGATTTGTGTCCCATGCGGGAATGTAGGGGTGATGACGGAGGTAAAGCTTATAATCGGGGTTAAGCTCCTTTATATATAGGGGCAGTTCGATTAAGTCCTCCGTTCTGTGGTAAAGGGAAACTATAAGGCGGGGCTTGTACTTTTTTATAGTCTGCTCGCTGCCCGCAAGGGCTTCCCTTTCGCTTCCCTCAACGTCGTACTTTATAAGTGTTGCTGCCTTTCCACCTAAAAGACTGTCAACGCTCTTCGCTTCTGTTTCCATTCCTCTGCCTGCGGTCTGTGGGGACGGAGTTTCGCAAAGGGAGGAGTTTCTGCCTGCTCTGCTGTTGAAAACAAGCTTTGTGTCGCTGCTCCATGCAGCTGCATTTATCGGCTCAAAAATCTCCGAGCCTAAAGCGTAGTGCCTGCGGCGGAGCTTTGAGTAGTTCCGCCTGTCAGGCTCTAAGGCGTAGATTTTAGTAAATCTCTTACCCGTAAGCTTTAAAAATTCCTCAACGGTATCCCCGTTGTATGCGCCTAAATCAAGATAGGTTTCCCTGTCGTTTATGTTAAGGAGAGAATATGCTTCTTCCTTTGGGGTTTCGCAGCTCCGAAGCACGGAAATATCCCCTGTAATCCGGTATTTCATAAGGGCGTCAAGGGTATCCCTTGAAGCGTCGTCGGCAAGCAGCATACGAAGCTTCATAATCTCGTACTCGTGGTCGGAGATATAGTCCCCGTCGAAAAGTCCGCCGCCAACAACGGGAACGTCCGGCGCAACAACCCTGTGACGCTCTGAAATACGCTCTATATTCTCCATAACCTCGGGAAGCGCCCTGCCGAAG
>JBJERK010000163.1:0-3294 GCA_051882255.1 Ruminiclostridium sp. | reverse complement strand
TCAGTCCCGACTAGGTAAGGTTAAGGTCGGAAAGAAACATTTCCTTCTCCTCCGGCTCCATATCCGCAATATCCGCCTCAATCTGTGCGCAGATAGGAAGAACAGCGCTGTTTTCCTCTGCGGCGATTTTGCAGACCTCGATATACTGAGGATTCTTCTCGTAGTCGTTCTTGAAGTCCTCCTCGCTTAAGTTGGCAGCGTAAATAACGGGCTTGTTGGAAAGGAGGGGCGTTGACTTTATTATTTCAGCCTCGTCAGCCGAAAAGTCGAAGGAACGGGCGGTCTTACCCTCTTCAAGGTGCGCCATAAGCCTTTCAAGAAATTCTATTTCCTTTTGCAGGGACTTATCGCTCTTTGCAAGCTTCTTCTCCCGGTCAATTCTTCTGCCGAGGATTTCCATATCGCTGAAAACAAGTTCAAGATTAATTGTTTCAATATCCCTGCGGGCGCCGATGCTGCCGTCGACGTGGACAATATTCTCGTTTTCAAAGCAGCGTACAACATGCACGATAGCGTCAACCTCGCGGATATTGGCAAGGAACTTGTTTCCCAGACCCTCGCCGTTTGAAGCGCCCTTTACAAGTCCTGCAATATCCACAAATTCAAGGGTTGCGGGTGTGAACTTGTCCGGGTTGTACATTTTTGCAAGCTCGTCCAGCCTTTCGTCGGGGACGGAAACGATTCCGACATTCGGCTCGATTGTGCAGAAGGGGTAGTTTGCGGATTCAGCGCCTGCGTTGGTGAGAGCGTTGAAAAGCGTGCTTTTTCCTACGTTGGGCAGTCCTACCATTCCGAGTTTCATATAAATATCAATCCTTTCAAATATGTACTGAAATCACTGAACATTAATTATACCATTAATCTGCAAAAAATGCAATAGGAAAAGCCCACAAGTTTTCGCTTATGCAGTACTGCACAAAAACAGCGCAAAAGCTATTGAAGCTCTGCGCCGTTTATTTTTATGCAGTCTGTGGGCTAAAGTCAGAAATCTGCTTTCTGTATAGTCTTTTGTGAAGCAGAAGCGCTGCGGCTGCCGTAAGAGCTTCCGCTATCGGGAAGGTGAGCCATACAAGACTCGTCAAATCCCCGTTATTTTTTGCTGCTGCCGCAAAAAGAAGAGCAAAGGGGAATACGAAAAGCACCTGACGGCAGACCGATATAATCAGCGACTCAATTCCCCCGCCGAGCGCCTGAAAAATCCCCTGAAAGGCGATATTTACCCCCGCAAAAACAAAGCTCAGCGAAATTATCCGCATAGCGCTTATACAAAGGCTTTCCGTTTCTCCCGAAAGCCCGAAAAGCTGTGAAAATGGCGCTGCAAAAAGCTCGATAACAACAAGCCCCGCCGCCATAATTATGAAGGTGTAAAGCTGTCCGTACTTTATGCATTCGTTAACCCGCTGTCTGTTCCCCATTCCGAAGCTGAAGGCGGTTATGGGCATTATTGCGTCACGCATACCGAAGGCGGCGAAAAGTATGAACTGCTGGATTTTATAGTACAGTCCGTAGGCTGTAACAGCAGCCTCGCTTATTCCAACCAGAATAAGGTTCAGCCCGTAGGTCATAACCGAAATCAGCGCCTGAGAGATAATAGCGGGAAGCCCTATCCTGTAAATCATTTTTATGGTTTTCAGAGAAGGCTTGAAGTAGCAGAGCTTATTCTCAATGGATTTATTGACTTTTATGTGGAAAATAAGGGCAACGGCAAAGGATACCGTCTGACCGATTACGGTAGCGTAGGCTGCGCCCTTAACTCCCATTTCGGGACAGCCTAAAAGCCCGTAAATCATAATCGGATCCAGCACGATATTGGTTACTGCGCCCGAAATCTGGGCTATTGTGGAATACATTGAATGTCCCGCCGCCTGGAGCAGCTTTTCATATACCGCAAAGAAGGACATTCCAAAGGAAAAGAAGCAGCAGATTTCTAAATATTCTGTTCCCATAGCGGCTATTTCCGGGTTTTCCGTCTGGGAGTTTATATATACTCCCGCTCCTGCTATACCGAAAATAAAAAAGGCTATATAAATCACAAGCGCCAGAAATGCGGCATTTCCTGCTGTAAGGTTTGCCTGCCTGTAATCCCCCTGTCCAAGGCTTTTAGCTGTAAGGACATTTGCTCCCACTCCCGTTCCTATGCCTACTGCAACCATAAGAATCTGAAGCGGGAAAGCAAGGGTAAGGGCGTTAAGCGCCTCCTCCCCGCCGTAAGCCATATTGGATACAAAGGCGCTGTCAACGATATTGTAGACTGCCTGCAGCATCATAGAAACTATCATCGGCAGACCCATTGAAAGCATAAGCCTTGCCACGGGAACGGAAGCCATTTTTTGATCTCTCATATCTTCCATTTTTTCTCCTTTCATTGTCAGAAAATAAAAAAAGTGCAGCCTGCCGATTGGATTTACGCAGCAAGCTACACATCTTGTATTTATTATATCAGGTTGTGAATGGGCTGTCAAAGGGGAAATTGCACAATAGTTTTTATTTTTGGAGGGGGTTTTTGGAGTTTGGGGAGACAAAGGACATTGATATTACTTGACTTTTAGCCAATAATATCGTATTATTATAGCAGAAAAAATGAGGGGGTGCGTTTATGTCCGATAGTGTTATGAGAGAGCTTGTGGCAGGTCTGCTGAAATCAGCCGAAGGAAAAATAGCGGAAATCATTCTGTATGGCTCAGCCGCAAGAGGAACAGCCGGCGCCGACTCTGATATTGACGTAGCCTTATTGATAAACGAGGCTTTAACAGCAGAGGAGCTTGACCTGCTTTCCGATTTCGTTGTTGATATGAATTTGAAGTATGATACGGTTTTTTCGGTTATTGACCTGCCGAATGAGCAGTATCAGAGCAGGAAGGATACAATTCCTTTTTACAGGAATGTTGCACGGGAGGGAATAGTATTATGGAAGGCGGCGTAATCGACCTGAGACTTCGGAAGATTATCAGAAAAAATCAATTAATTACTTAAAAAGCAGTTTAACATACTGCCTTTTGTTTATTGAAAAAGTCATATTTAATGAATAACGAATAACGAATAATGAAGAATGAATAATAGTGGTATCGGCTTCGCCGATTTTTCTGAAAAATGTGATTGTTGCGCAGTATTTTAAATCCGTGCCCGAAGGGCACACCACATTTATTCACTATTCACTATTCATTATTCAATATTAATTTCTTGCCGAAAAGACTTTTTCGACAAGAAAAATTGCCCTCTGCTTTCGCAGAGGGCAATTCTGGAGGCGCCACCCAGATTTGAACTGGGGATCAGGGTGTTGCAGACCCATGCCTT
>JBJERK010000162.1:0-3302 GCA_051882255.1 Ruminiclostridium sp. | reverse complement strand
TTTCTTTTCCTCGATTTCGGCACCGTCTTTTAGCAAATCTTTTCCTTCGTTCAAATGTTTATTAGTATGATTTGGAGGATTTATGTTCAGCATTACCGCTTTATTTGAAGGCAGAAACAGAATGTGCGAATTTCGTAAGGCTTTTGCCGGAATAGAAGCCGACGGCGTTTTTTTCAACGCTTATGATACATACGAAATAGACGCAGATGATGAATTGTATAAAGAGTGTAAGGATAGTATGAAATCCTCTGATTTTGTGATGTTTGATTTTCACGGAAGTATGGCGAATTTTAAGCGATATATAGGACTAAGAGAACTTTTCGAGGGAATTAAGCCCTACTTTTTTCATTCAACAATTGACTCCGAAATGGAGGAAATGACAAAGAGATGTCAGCTTCCCGTCAATCAGATAAGCAGGCTTCTTTCCTATCTGAATGCAGGCGGAGAAGAGAATATCAAAAATTTTCTGCGTTATCTTATCAATAAAACAGCGGGAATACAGCTCCAATACGCAGATGTGATTTTACCCGTCTGGGACGGGTTTTACAAAAAGGAAAACAATATGACGGACGATGATTATATAAGGCTGATTAACGAAAGCAAAAAGCCTGTAATCGGAGTTCTTGTTCATTTCAGTATAATAAGCAGAGGCGATACAGAGTATCTTGATAAGCTTATTGAGATTATCAGAAGCTACGACTGTACTCCTCTTACGGTATATTCAAATATCATGCCGTCGTCTGACGGCTCATATAAGGGTCTGAGGGAAACTCTCCGCAAATTTATGATGTATAACGGCAGTCCGCTGGTTCAGTCTGTCATTGTCACAACTGGTCACTCCCTCAGTATTCTGTCTGCCCCGGGATGCGGTATGGAAAAGGTAACAGACAGCGTTTTTGAGATACTTGGCGTACCTGCAATTCATGCTCTTGTTACAAATTACACATACGAGCAGTGGCGGCAGTCGGTACGGGGAATGGACCCGGTTTACCTGGGTAATGTTTATACGGCGGAGTATGACGGTCAGCTGGTTTCTGTTCCTTTTGCCTGCATGGAGCAGGTAAAAACGCCATACGGCATTAAAGACAAGCTGGTTCTTATTGAAGAACGAGCCAAAAAAATAGTGCGGCTTGCCAAAAACTGGGCAAGGCTATCTCTTTTAGCCGACAGCGAAAAGAAAGTTGCCATAATTCTGCACAATATGCCGCCCCGCGCCGATATGATAGGCTGCGCTTACGGTCTGGATACTCCTGCTTCGGTTTACAATATGTTTCTTTGCCTTAAAGAAATGGGCGTAAAAACAGAATATGATTTTGCCGACGGAAAAGAAATAATCGACAGGATAATTGCAGGTCTTTCAAATGACCACCGCTTTATGTCAGAGGAGGAAATACTTGAACGGGCAGAGGCAATAGTGGAAAGAGAGGACTGGGAGCCCTGGTTTGAAGGCTTTTCGGACAAGGTCAAGAACGAGCTTCTTCGTGACTGGGGTGTTGCTCCCGGCGAGTTTATGACGGTAGGAGACAAGATTCTCGTTCCTTGTATCATCAACGGGAATATCCTTATCGGCTTGCAGCCTCCCCGTGCTTTAGAGGAAAAAGCAGAAGAATGCTATCATTCCACGGATATTGTGTGCCCTTATCAGTATATCGCCTTTTACCGCTATGTGGAAAAAATATTCGGAGCTGATGTTGTTGTCCATGTGGGAACTCACGGTACAATTGAATGGCTTCCCGGAAAGGAAATCGGTTTATCCGAAAGCTGCTATCCCGATGTGTCTATCGGAGATTTGCCTCATTTGTATCCCTATATCATTGACGTTCCCGGAGAAGGCGCACAGGCAAAAAGACGGACAGCGGCATGCATTATCGACCATCTTATTCCCTCTATGACCGAAAGCGGAGTATATGGCGATATTTCGGTTATAGATGATTTGCTTGCAAAGTATTATCAATCCAAGCTGAACGAAAACTCTAAAACGGGAATTATTTGTGATGAAATAGCCGAAGTTTCACGAAAGCTGGGTCTTGATAAGGATTTGGGCTTATCGGAAAAGGATTTTTCCGATAACTTTGAAAAAACTGCCGAAAAGCTGCATTTGTGGGTCAGCGAAATAAAGGCTTCGGAGATAAAGGACGGGCTGCATATATTCGGTAATGCACCGGAAAATGAACGGATGAGAAATATGCTGCGGCTGCTTGTTCGGGTTAAAAACGGTACGGTTCCGTCGCTGAGACAAGGAATCTGCGCTATGCAGGGATATGACGCAGACCGGCTTATGAATAAGCCGGAGCTTGCATCTGACGGAATCACAAATGCTATGCGTATAGAAGCAGCCGATGAAATAGGTCGAGAGCTTTTCACGCTTTGGGAAACGGAAGAATACAAAGGGGAGCGTATAGATAACGCGATAAAAACTATTGCCGAAAAGCACGGGCTTGATATGAAAACCAGCGAAAAGCTTCGCAGCTGTCTTAATTATGTAAGCAGCACGGTATTACCTTCTTTATTAAAGACTACGGAGGAGCTTGAAGCATTTTCCCGGGGAATCAGAGGGAAATTCGTGCTTAAAGGTCCTTCCGGTGCGCCAAGCAGAGGAAATGCACATATTTTGCCTACTGGACGTAATTTTTACACAATAGACCCCAATGAAATACCGAGCCGCGCTTCATACGAAACAGGAATTAAGCTTGCAAATCAGCTGATAGAGGAATATAAAAAGGAAAGCGGAGAAATACCCGAAAGCGTAGCAATAGTCGTATATGCGGGGGAAACCATGAAAACAAACGGCGACGATATATCGGAGGTACTTTATCTTTACGGAATAAGACCGGTCTGGCTGGGCGAAACAGACCGGGTTATCGGGTTGGAGGTAATTCCCACAGATACGTTAGGCAGACCGAGAATTGACGCAACTCTTCGCATTACGGGACTATTCAGGGACACCTTTCCGAATTTGATTGAGCTTATTGACGAGGCAGTTAATCTTGCGGTTTCCCTTGATGAAAAAAACGATGTTAATTTCATAAAAAAGCATATTGAAAAGGATATATCCGATTTTATGAAATCGGGAATGGAGCGTGAGCAGGCATACGAAAGAGCTTCATTAAGAGTATTCGGCTGCCCGCCCGGAACCTACGGCGCAGGCGTTGATATAATGATTAACAGCAAAAAGTGGGAAAAGGATACAGACCTGGGAGAGGCTTACATAACCTGGAGCGGGCACGGATATTCCCGTAAAATGCACGGCGAAGCCTGCAGAGAGTTGTTTGCACATAGATTAACAACCTGCGACGCTACTG
>JBJERK010000161.1:0-3302 GCA_051882255.1 Ruminiclostridium sp. | reverse complement strand
TAACCCTTGTCTGTAATGCCCTCAATTATGCCGAAACGGCGCTGTAAGCACTTTGCAAACTTGTAGGTTGTGGATTCAAGGGGAGTGCCGTAAATGCCGAAGCCGATGGTGGTCTTCGCCTTCCAGCGCTCGCAGGCGTCGTTCATATACTGCATAATTTCAAGAGCAAAGGGAGTAGCCGTGGGGTCGGTGTGGGATTTTCCGGTCATATACTTTACACACTCGTAAAGTCCCGCATAGCCAAGGGAAATAGTAGAATATCCGCCAACCAGCAGCTTATCAATAGGTTCTCCCTTTTTCAGTCTTGCACAAGCGCCGTACTGCCACAAAATAGGCGCAGCGTCGGAAAGAGTACCTTTAAGTCTCTCGTGACGGCACATAAGGGCACGGTAGCAAAGGTCAAGCCTTTCGTCGAAAATCTTCCAGAACTTCTCAATATCACCGCCGGAGGAAAGGGCAATATCCACAAGATTAAGGGTAACAACGCCCTGATTGAATCTTCCGTAGAACTTGTAGTTTCCGTTTTCGTCCTTCCAGGGGGACAGCGCACTTCTGCAGCCCATAACGGGGAAGCAGTTGCCCTCCTTCAGCTCCTTCATCTTCTTTTCGGAGATATAGTCGGGTACGAGGCGCTTTGAGGTGCATTTAGCTGCAAGCTTCGTAAGGTAGTAGTACTCCGAATCCTCGTGGATGTTGTCCTCCTCCAGCACATAGATGAGCTTCGGGAAGGCGGGAGTTACCCATACGCCCTGCTCGTTCTTTACGCCCTGATAGCGCTGCTCTAAAACCTCTTCTATAATAAGCGCAAGGTCCTTCTTTTCCTGTTCATTCTTAGCCTCGTTCAGGTACATGAATACCGTTACAAAGGGAGCCTGTCCGTTTGTGGTAAGAAGGGTAACAACCTGATACTGGATAGTCTGAACGCCGCGGTTTATCTCGCTTCTGAGCCGTTTTTCTGTAAGCTCCTCAACCTGCTTGGGAGTATAGTCGGCACCGATTTCCTCCGCCTCCTTAAGAATATCACGGCGGATTTTCTCACGGCTTACCTGAACGAAGGGAGCAAGGTGGGCAAGGGAAATGGACTGGCCGCCGTACTGGTTGGAGGCAACCTGAGCTATAATCTGGGTTGCAATATTGCAGGCGGTGGAGAAGCTGTGGGGACGCTCAATAAGCGTGCCCGTGATAACCGTACCGTTGTTGAGCATATCCTCAAGGTTTACAAGGTCGCAGTTATGCATGTGCTGTGCATAGTAGTCGGTATCGTGAAAATGTATAATGCCCTCGTTGTGAGCGTCTACTATATCCTTTGGGAGCAGGAGTCTTGATGAAATATCTCTTGAAACCTCTCCCGCCATATAGTCACGCTGGGTTGAGTTTACAACGGGGTTCTTGTTTGAGTTTTCCTGCTTTGCCTCCTCGTTGTTGCACTCAATAAGGCTTAAAATCTTATCGTCTGTGGTGTTGGACTGTCTTACAAGGGCACGGGTATAGCGGTAGGTAATGTAAGCCTTAGCAACCTCGAAAGCGCCGTGAGCCATAATCTGGTGCTCAACCATATCCTGAACCTCTTCAACGCTTGGAAATCTGCCCAGCTCCTCGCAGGAAAGAACAACGGTTTCCGCAATTCTTCTTATCTGCATATTAGTCATACGGTTGTTTTCATCAACAGCATTGTTAGCCTTTGTGATAGCTGTAATTATCTTTGTTATGTCGAAATCTACCTCGGAACCGTTTCTTTTCAGTATTTTCATTATGCTTTTCCTCCGCTTTATTATGTAATGGATTATATCGTAGCAACTATATGTTGTGGCTGACGTGATGTTATTATAGCATATATGGTATTTTGTGTCAATATGAACAACAGCTATTTCATAATATTTTTTTACGGGAACAGCACTTGTTCATAAATTTAAAACGTATGAAAACACGCTTATTACTATTGTTTACAGGGTTTGTGGGCAGTTCCTGCTGCCCGCAAAAAAATTGATAAAAGGAAAAAAATACTCAGTTTATAATTGTTCATATCATAAAAAAGCTGAACAGATAAAACAAGCCCGATTTTTATACTATTATAATATATATAGCAGAAAATTCTGCCTTAAAGGTCTTTTTTCGCATATTCTTTTCCTGCTGTGTTATGATATGAACAGGAAAGGAATGCGAAACTATGGAAAAATTGAAAAAAGCGGGAATGATTCTTCCGGGATTTGCTTTAGCGCTGGTAATTGCCCTTGCAGCAAGGTTTCTTGAAAGCCTTCTGCCTGTTCACCTTATCGGCGCCTCGGTTATTGCGCTGTTTATCGGAATGATTATAAACTATTTTCGGACGCCTGCGGCGCTGTTCACGCCGGGGCTTGGCTTTACATCGAAAAAAATACTGAAATTCGCAATAATTCTTCTTGGCGCAAGTCTTAATATCGGCATTGTCCTTGAAGTGGGCAAGCTTTCCCTTTACGTTATGCTTTTTACTCTGCTGACCTGCTTCGGTATCGGCCATTTCGTTGGCAGGTGGCTTAAAATCAACTGGAAGCTGTCAAACCTTATCTCTGCGGGTACGGGTATCTGCGGCGGCTCGGCGATTGCCGCTATTGCCCCGGTAATAGACGCGGACGACAGCGATATTGCCTACGCAATGTCGGCAACCTTCCTGTTTGATATGGCTATGATAATCCTTTTCCCGATTATGGGGCAGGCTCTTGGTCTTTCGGATATGGCTTACGGTCTGTGGGCAGGTACTGCGGTAAACGACACCTCCAGCGTGGTTGCGGCGGGCTACGCCTATTCGGAAGCGGCAGGAGATTTCGCCACAATGGTAAAGCTTACCCGTACTCTTTCGATAATTCCCACGGTTATTGCTTTTGCACTTATAAACGCCCATATCAAAAGGAAGGAAACAGGAGAAAGCGGGGAAGCGGCTGCTGCAAAAATAAGCTTCTCAAAGATATTCCCCTTTTTCATTCTGGGCTTTTTAGCCCTTACCTTAATCAACAGCTTCGGCGTGATACCTGCGGCGGTTTCGGCGGGAATGAAGGAGATAAGCAAATTCCTTATGATTACTGCTCTTGCGGCGATAGGGCTTAACACAAGCTTCAGGGATATGAGAAAATCGGGAATTGCGCCTATGATTCACGGATTTATCATTTCTGCGCTTGTGGTTATTGTAGCGATTGCGGTTGAGTATTTTATGGGAATGGTTTAGGGGCAGAAGCAAGCCCGGGAAGCTTTTGGTATTCTTCCCGGGTTTGTTATACTAAAAACCATTTAAACTCAGGAAATCTTTGCCGAAATCCGGCACCGCTATC
>JBJERK010000160.1:0-3316 GCA_051882255.1 Ruminiclostridium sp. | reverse complement strand
CGGGGAAACGGGTATGATGAAATGGATAATGACAGCTTTAGCGGCGCTGTCGGTAATTTTCGCCGCCGCAACGGGAAATATGGAGCGGGTATCCTCGGCATTTTTAGAGGAGTGCGGGAACGCAGTACAGCTGGCAATTTCCCTTATCGGAATAATCGCCCTGTGGAGCGGAATTATGCGGGTAGCACAAAGCGCAGGCTTTACGGAGCTGCTGTCAAGGCTTTTTTCGCCCCTGCTTTCGTCCCTTTTCAAAGGGCTGAAAAAGGGCGGAAAGGCTATGCAGTTCATCTCCCTGAACATTACCGCAAATCTCCTCGGACTTGGCAACGCCTCAACACCCTTCGGACTTGCGGCTATGCAGGAAATCGAGCGGGAGGAGCAGAATCCCCGCCCGGAATTTGCCTCAAAAAATATGATAATCTTTACCGTAATGAACACCGCCAGCCTTCAGATAATCCCCACAACGGTGGCGGCTCTGCGGCTTAAAAACGGCTCGGCAGCGCCTATGGAAATTCTGCCCTGCGTGTGGATAACTTCTGCCGCCGCCCTTGCCGCCGCCCTTATCGCCGTTCATATTCTTGGAAGAAAAGACGGGAAAAAGCTATGAAATTTACGGATTTTATAATTCCCCTGTTTTTTGCGGGGATACTTATTTTCGGACTTTGCCGCAAAACCGACGTTTTCTCCGAATTCACCGCAGGCGTAACCGAGGGGCTTAAAACCGTGCTGGATATTTTCCCCTCCCTGTTCTGCCTTGTGGTTATAATCTCGGTTTTCCGTGCCTCGGGCGGGCTGGAGCTTTTAACGGAGCTTATTTCTCCTGTTTTAAATGCAGTCGGCTTTCCTCCCGAGTGCGGTTCGCTTTTACTGCTTCGTCCCTTTTCGGGAAGCGGCTCAATTGCCCTTTTTGAGCAGATTTTGTCCGATAACGGCGCAGACAGTCTTGCGGGGCGGGTTGCTTCCGTAATCCTCGGAAGCAGCGAAACCACCTTTTACACCCTGTCGGTTTACTTTGCGGCGACAAAGGTGAAAAAGACCCGATATGCTTTACCGGCGGCGCTTTGCGGGGATCTGACGGGGTTTATTGTGAGTGCGGTTACGGTAAGGTTAATTCTTGGCGGGTGAAGCAGTATGTATATAACGACGACCGCAGAGTAATTTCTTCTGCGGTCGTTTGTTATGGAGTAATTTGCCGGGCTTACTGAATTTTCTATGAGATTAATTCTTGTCCCGAAGCCTTATCTCGAACTCGGTGGAATAGTCTCCTGCAAAAAGAGTATAAATACCTTCCGCTAATCTGTCGGACTATAATATCACATTTTCCGCTTGATACAGTCCTGAAACGATGTCCTCACAGATATATGTAACGGCTTCCCTCTGCATCGGAGAATTGCCTATCTGAGAATATAGGCTGTAATAAGAGCTGCCGCAGCAGCAAACCATACCGCAAGAACAGCTATACCAAAAGCCCGTTTCTTCTTTACTAACTTATATACTCCGAAAAAGGGCATTACAAGCAGCAAGCCTGCAATACCTACTACCATAGTAATTTCCAACATTTCTGATATGATAAGCGATATTATAATGCCGCCCCATAAAACCAATAAAGGTATGCCCGACCGGTATTTTTTCACGATTATTTTATATACCCCAAAAACCGGCATTACAACCACCGCAAGCGAGCTGCATACTATAATGGCAAGCTGAATTATATAAATAAAGCCTGAGCACATATCAAAGAACAGCGTCGTATATTTTTCCATTAATTATCTCCCCGAAGCCTTATCTCGAACTCGGCGGAATAGTCTCCTGCATAAAGAGTATAAACGCCTTCCTCTAATCTTCCCGACGTAACAGGCACTTCTTCTGTCCGGTTTACAAATACCTCTATGGGATACTCGCTGCTCTCGTCGTACAGCACTTCTCCGTCGCTGTTTCGTACAAGCTTTACAGAATTGCTTACTGTCACGTTCTCGTTCGTGCCGTTTGATATACGATAACGGATTTCGTCCTTGCTGTATTCATAGACCTCTATCCATACAAGCACGTTATCCGGCGTGCCCTTGCCCACAAGCTCCTCCTCGGTTTTCTCCTTTGTGACAAGCCCCGGCTCTAAGACTGCGCTTTCCTTGTATTGCTCTATCACCTTATCAAGCTCATCCAGCTTCTCGCTGTAGGACGTCGGATATACCTGTGATGAAAATACTACGGCGGTATTGTCATCAAACCTGAATGAATAGCTGTAGCTGGGTCCGTCAGCCACAAACATATCGGAAAACTTCTTGTTATTCCAGTTCTGCATCTTATATTTTCTGAACACACTCTCTATATCGGTAAGGACAGCCTTATCCAGCTTATATTCAGTGATGTCATCGTCATCATACCACCATTCTGTGTCGGAGTATGTCAGAATAACCTCGCCGCCAATAATACTTATCTCTGTAGAATTACCGCCTCCGTTCATACCACCACCGCTGGAATATACGTATGATATTAGTTCCTTATTCTTCACATTGGGCGCTTTACTACAACCAAATAATCCAAACATCAATAATCCTCCAATAACAAAATATCGCGTTGATTACAACTATTTTTCCAACAAACTATATACATAAGTATCTTGCCAAACAGGTCTTCCGTTCTCGTCTTTTTTAAAATAAACATTCTGCTTAAAGAAAGCTTCTCTTTGAAAACTCAGACTTTCAAGAAGTCTCCAAGAGCATTCGTTTCTAGGATCACATTCCGCAAACACTCTATGTGCGCCAGCCTTAAATACCTCTTTTAAAACTTCTGTAATTGCCTCTTTTGCATAGCCTTGGCGTTGATAATTCTTATTCACAATATAACCAAGTTCTTTGGCTTCAAAATCACGGTTTCCCACATAGACATTACCGATAATTTTTCCTGTTTCCTTTAATTGTATCGCAACAAACTCATCATTATGAACTCTATAGGCTAAATGCTCTCTACCATTTTCATATGTAATGTCAGGATATGCTTCAAAATCATCCTCTTTTCTCTGTACCAAAAACTCATAAAGATCATCATAGTCGCTTTCTTCAAAATTTCTTAATAGCAATCTTTCCGTCTCAATTTTTTTCATATTTTACACCTAATCTATTTTTATTTATCGAACAAATACACAATCATTCCCAGCACAAATCCATTTAGTTTTCCGGCTCAAATGAACAATGCACATGCATCACCTTCCACTTTTCAATAAACTTTTCTAAGTACATTGTCATCCTAACATACGGATCCGGACAACTCTTATACCTTGCAATAAAACAAAGGCAAGCTGCATTATCTCTTGTAA
>JBJERK010000159.1:0-3342 GCA_051882255.1 Ruminiclostridium sp. | reverse complement strand
GATAATGCGGTCGTCGGGGGTTATGCCGTTCTCCTCCATAAGCCCGTGGAACATATCCTTGCCGTTTCCGCCGTAGGAGTGGATATGATTTATATTTCCCACTTCCTTTTCCCAGCGGAAAAGCTCAACTACCGCCTCGCTTATCTTGTTAGCGCCGAGGCTTCCGCCGAAGGAAACAATCGTCATTCCCTCCTTAAGCCCCAGGCGCTTTCTTGCCGCCTCACGTTCCTCAATCGGGATATTGCTTCTTAAGGGATTTCCCGTTATAACGCATTTTTCCTTGTGTGACAGGTGAGCTATAACGTCCTCGTTCGATACAAAAACCTTATCCACATGGCGGGAAACAAGGCTTGTGGTTACTCCGGGGAGGGAGTTGCTCTCGTGAACGGCGGTCTTTATTCCCATTTTTGCTGCGCTTATAAGAATAGGCGCACAGGCATAGCCGCCTGTACCGATAACAACGTCGGGGTTATATTCCTTTAAAAGCTTTCTTGCCTGTCCTTTTGCAGTAAGATAGTAATACGCCGCCTTTATGTTGCGTTTTATATTTTTAAGGCTGAGCTTTCGCTGAAGACCTGCCATTTTAAACGCCCTGAAGCTGTAGCCCGCCTTTTTAACAAGCTTTTCCTCCATTCCGCCTTCTGCACCCACAAAAAGTATATCACATTCGGGGAAAACGCTGCGGAATTTATCGGCAATTGCAAGAGCGGGATTGATATGTCCCGCTGTACCGCCTGCCGCAAGGACTATTTTCATTATTCAAGCGCCGCCTTTCGAGAAATATTAAGAACAATTCCCATCTCGCCCAGCTGCATCATCAGCGCCGTTCCGCCGTAGCTTATAAAGGGCAGGGAAACGCCGGTGTTGGGCATTGCATTGGTTGCAACGGCGATATTCATAAAGGCCTGAAGTCCTATCTGAATTACAATTCCCGCACAAAGCAGCATACCGAACTTATCGGGAGCGGAGGAAGCAATATAAAATCCGCGCACAAGCAGAATTACGAAAAGCAGTATTACAAGTACAGCTCCCACAAAGCCCAGCTCTTCCACGATAACAGGGAAGATAAAGTCGTTTTCCGTAATGGGCAGGTAGCTGTATTTCTGCCTTGAGTTGCCAAGCCCCAGCCCGAAAATGCCGCCCGAGCCTATTGTTACAAGGGATTGGTAGGTCTGGTAGGTTTTATCCATAACGTCCGCTTCCGGGTCGTTGAAGCTTAAGAACCTTGTGGTAACGTAGTCGAAGCCCATGGCGGGGAACACCTTGATTATCAGCAGTCCCAGCACCGCCACCGCCGCAACTACAAGCCAGAGGTGAGAAGCCTTTGCGCCGCCGATACAAAGCATACAGAAGCATACCACGAAAATGATAATTGTACAGGAAAGGTGGGGCTGCAAAATAACGAGAGCGCAGGAAATTGCCACACGAAGCATGGCAGGGAAGAAGCCCCGCCGAAAATCTCCCATTTTCTCGTAATTTCGCTGCATATAGTCGGCGATAACGATAATTGTTACAAGCTTTAAAATCTCCGAGGGCTGGATTGTAATTTCGCCTATCTTAATCCAGCGCTCCGCACCGCCTACCGTCTTACCGAAAAGCCTAACCAGCACCATCAGCGCAACCGAGCCTAAAATTGCGAACTTAAGCAGAACCTTCTGCATAAAAACATGATAGTCTATGTAGGAAATAACTATCATCGCAGCTACACCTAAACCTGCGAAGATAAGCTGTCTTTTTACGAAATAGTAGCTGTCGCCGTAGCGCCATTTCGCCGAGGCGAAGGTTGCGGAAAACAGCATTACAAGCCCGAAGGCAAGAAGAATTATTACTATAAGGAAGAAGGAGAAGTCGAACTTTTCGGGGATTGAGAAGTTTATAAGCTTTTTCTTTCCCTTTTTGTTCAGGGCTGCCGCTCCGCCGCTCTGAGGCTGTACCGCCGGTACGGGATTCCTGCGGACAGGCGCTCCCGTGGCCTTTTTCTGCTGACTGCCAAGACGGATAGGAGCTTTTCTGCTCTGTGAAGGACGTCCGTTCTGATTTGCAGTTCTTCCCGTATTCGTGGGTCTTTGGGGATTTCTGTTGTTTAAGCCGTTATTGCCCATTTTATCCGCCTTTCGTAAGAATTAATTCATATTAAAGCCCGTAGGTAAGCAGTACTGCGGCAGTACCCGCTGCTGCACCTAAAAGAGAAAATACTATTACAATCTTGTTTTCCTTCCAGCCTCTCATTTCAAAGCTGTGATGAATAGGAGTCATTTTAAAGAGCCGCTTGCCGTGGGTTATTTTGAAATAAGTTGTCTGGATAAGAACGGTAAGAGCTTCCCAGATATAAACTGCGGCAGCAATTACCATAAGCACCTCAGCGTGCATGCCAACGCCGAGCGTCGCCACAATTCCGCCAAGCAGCATTGAGCCTGTATCTCCCATAAATACCTTTGCAGGGTGGAAATTCCAGATAAGGAAGCCAAGGCAGCCGCCTGCCGCCGCAACCGCCAGCACCGTACAGCCGTAGTAGCCCAGAATAGCGGCGATTATTGCGAATGCAACACAGTAAACAAATGTTACCGAGGAGCAAAGCCCGTCAACGCCGTCCGTAAGGTTTACTGCATTTACGATATAGAGTATGCCAAGTCCCATTATAATATAGTAGAAGTACCAGAGGTCAAGCTGCCCGATAAAGGGGAAGGCTATAACCGTAGAGGTATCTCCCGAAAGAACGCGGGCGGTAAAGTAGCCTGCAATTACAAGAATTTGCAGGATTATCTTCTGATTAGGGGTAAGACCCTCGTTCTGCTTTTTCTTTACCTTAATAAAGTCGTCGAGAAAGCCGATAAAGCCGAAAAGAACAGCTGCACAAAGGGCGGAAATCGCCTTGAAGGAGGCAAGTCCCTCGCTTTGCTCCGAGGAAACAAGCCCGTTTACCGAAAGCAGTATCATTCCCACCACAAAAGCCGCCACAATTCCTGCGGCAAACATAAGCCCGCCCATTGTGGGAGTGCCCTGCTTATCCTTTTTGTGCCATACAGGGCCTATATCAAGAATGGTCTGACCGAATTTAAGCTTTCTGAGCCATGGAATAACCTTAAAGCCAAGCGCCCAGGTAACAATAATTCCGCAGAAAGCGGTTATTATAATCGTCATCAGCATTTATTCTACCATTCCTTTCGTTAGCTCCTTAATAATCTTATGCTCGCTGAACTCCATATAGTCGTCCCCGATAACCTGATATTCCTCGTGACCTTTTCCGCAGAGGATAATTACGTCGTTTTCCTGTGTAAGCGCAACCGAAGATATGGCTCGTTCATTAAAAAAAGGACCATTTGCAGATGAGAGTTTACTTAA